>JBLHXM010000089.1:0-14013 GCA_047630395.1 Dokdonia sp. | reverse complement strand
AAACATAAAGGAAAAGAGATCAAAATTATAGTTCCTCCAAATTGTTACGGTGGAACAAATGACCAAGCAAGACGCGTTGCCGCATGCATTGATACTGTTGAAGTGGTGGATTTACCTGTTGATGGTGACAATGATATGGTTCAAAGTATTGATGCCGTTTTAGATAAAATTGCTAAGGAAGATGCTATCCCATATATAATTGCTGAAATTCCAACAAACCCTCGCGTTGAAGTTCCAGATCTTTTACAATTAAAAGCTGTATTAAGTAAAAAACGAAAAACGGCAACGGGTGCAATTGCGATCGATCCCGTTTTTATTTTAGATCAAACATTTTGTCCCAACGTGCACTTTTTAGGTGAGAATGAGATACTCTCAACAATTAGAACCATTTCATATGCTAGTGGCTCGAAATTCCCAAGTGGCGGGCGATGTACTGCTGGTTATTGTGTAGCAAATATAAAAGCGGAAGGATTGATGGAGAAAATAGAACTACATCTGAATCTTTGCGATAACGAGGCTACACCCCTTCAATATGAAATATTAGCAAAACAAATGCCTTCAATGAATCAAAGAATTCACGATGCTTATAAAAACACCCGTGAATTTGTAAACTTCATCAACGAGACCTTACCAGCGGCCAAGATTAATTTTGTTTCAGAAGCGTTGGCAGAACAAGGGTTTACCCCATCTGTGTTTTCATTAGATCTTCCCACTAAAGGGAATACTGCTGAAGAAAAAGAATCCTATAAGAGAGTGTTAAATCATAAGTTAATCAATTTAATGATTACCGAAATCCCCAATGAGAGTAAGTACTGTGTGAGCTACGGACAGCTAAATGGATGTTACTGGACAATACCTGCTACCTCTACACAAGGGACGACTAAAGAAGGTGATAAAGATTATATTGCCCGCGTAGCACTTTCTCCAAATATGGATCTTGAACTTCACAAAAAAGTCTTTTTAGATTTTGTAGAAAATATTTAACAATGATGTAGATGGTGAGCATATCAGGATAACTTTAATAGAATCAAACTTTATCAAATATGAAAAATTAATATCTTATCATTATTTGCCTTATTACTCGTGAGTAACTGTGTTAACACGACCGATAGCACGAATACTGAAGCGCCTATCGAAATTAAAACAACCGCGCGGCTACGTTATGTGGCCGTATTTAAACTTAACGAAGCATCACCCTCTGCTGATATTCAAAGAGTGGAAGCAGCTTTTCTCGCTTTGCCTTCTAAAATTAAAGAAATAAAAGATTTTGAGTGGGGTTTAAATAATAGTCTAGAAGAGTTAAGCAAAGGATTTTTTGAGTGTGTTAGCTCCACATTTAGAAAATGTGCTGATATTGGATTATTGGACGAAGTAATTTCAGATGCCGAATATATTTTAAAAAACTCAAACCAGAAGAATTAAAAGACAACAACAGGTATAAGATCGTGCCAGCTAGCTAAAAAAACATTGCTCAATGAATAAAACATACAGCATCGTAATCATTGCATTTTTATTACTTGGATGTAAAGAGAAAACAGCAGACAAAAAGCTAGTAAATGAATAAGTTACATTCAATCAATATCTAGCCGATGAGCTAAAAAAACTGGTTGAGATTGACCAAATTGCTGCTTACATCCGAGAAGGCGAATACAAGAGGCTATCGAAAAAAGAATGGAATCCCTTCAAAGGCACGGTTTACACAGTGCATCCAAAAAGGATGGGTGAAATTTTTAACCAATACGGGTTTATAGGGTTTGACCTAGTGAGCAAAGAAGTTTCTGCAAATTTTTGGGTGATGGTCCAACATTCCGACCACAATCCCAAGTTTTAAAACAGGTGTTGGGAAAAATGAAAATTGAAATCGATAAAAGAAATGCGGAGCCAAGTAATTATGGACTTTTAGTGGACCGAGTGCAACTAAATAATTGGTGAATCTCAAGTGTATGGGACTCAAGTAACTTACAATATGAATACCGAACAAGCATGTCCAAAAAAAATAGCAGATAGTGCTACCGTGAACGAAAGGCGCACTTCCATGGGGCTTGAACCACTGGAAGATTATCTTAACAGTATGTCGCAGTCACATTTTCACATGAACAAGGAGTATTATGCGAAAAAAGGAATCACAGCACCTACTCTCTATACACCCCATTAAATCTATTGTCCCTTAATTTCATGTACATTGGTCCTGCATCAAACAAGTAAAAATATCCATTGTAAACAAGAATTTTAACGAAATCAAAAGTATGACCAAGCTAGCCTTTATTGGAGTGTTACTATTGCTATTAGGATGTCAAGAAACTGTCGTACAACACCCTCCTGAATTGATTTCAAAGGAAAGCTGGGCCTTTGATGCTTTTGAAAAAGTAGATCGTCTAAATCCCATTTTAAATCCTTCTCTCCTCTTAAAATTTGTGGATCCCATCTCGGGAAAACAATTGTTTTGGGAAGAACGAAATGTATTAAACCCCTCTGCAATCGTTAAAGGCGACAGCGTCTATTTGTTTTATAGAGCGCAAGATAAAATGGGAACTTCTAGAATAGGAATGGCCACTAGTGCAGACGGCCTCAACTTTAAGAAATCCCCAACACCTGCCTTTTATCCAGCGAATGATTCCATGAAAATATATGAGTGGAATTACAAGAAACTATCAGGTGATCCTATAGAGGATTGTGTAAGCTGCTATTTTGATGGTGTAGAAGACCCTAGAATCATAGAAAGCGCTGAGGGCACCTATATTATGACATATACTGCATACGATGGTAGAACGGCTCGTTTAGCCATTGCATCGTCTAAAGACCTCATCAACTGGACCAAGCACGGTTTGATTTTTCGTGATGCCAAGTACAAAGACATGTGGTCCAAATCGGGTGCGATCGTGGTTGAAGAAAAGGATGGAAAGAACATTGCCAAAAAAATAGATGGGAAGTACTGGATGTATTTTGGAGATACCAACCTATTTATCGCAACATCTACCGATTTGATCCATTGGGAAGTCAGCACCAATGAAGAGAATCAAAAAATGATTTCTGTCTTACATCCGCGCATGGGATACTTTGACAGCCGACTCGTAGAACCGGGTCCTTATGCCTTGTATACCGAAGCAGGAATTGTACTCATTTACAACGGAAGTAATGCAGCCAATTTTAATGATCCGGAACTGTCAAAATTCACCTACGCTGCAGGACAAGCTTTGTTTGACAAAGATGTTCCGTACAAACTCATAGATCGCACCGAAAGTTATTTCATCTATCCTGATAAGGATTATGAAAAGATAGGCGAAGTGAATGAAGTCTGTTTTGTAGAAGGATTGGTTCATTTTAAAAACCAATGGTTTTTGTACTATGGAACAGCAGATTCTAAGATTGCGGTGGCTATAAATAAGGATACTAACTAATTAGTTTTTGTCCTTTGTAAGTTCCACTAATTTTGCTCTCACAAGGTTAACATGCTTTTGCTTCACCTCTGTTTTAGTAAGGCCATTAAGATTATCTATATAGCCCGTAAAAATATGACTAATATTAAGTGGTGTAGATCTACTATCATGAGATGTACTATGGCATAAGAAACAATTTACAAGATTGCTGTTTTTAGTTTCATGAATCGCATCCGACGAAAATCCAACTTGCACATAGGTCTCCATTGTTATATTATATGCCGCTACAGATCCTCGAGCGAAATCATCTTTTTTAGAATTATGAAGATTCCCTCCTAAGGAGTCTAGTAGAGCCGTTTGTGCTTCTATTCCTTCGTAGCCCTCTGTGTTAATCCATAAAGAACCGTTGTAGAAATAATTCCTCCAAACGCCTGGTAATTGTTCCTTAACACTTTCATTAATCAAACGAATATTATTGAAGTTTTCCGAACCATTTTGACTGGTTTCCATATACACTTGAACATTCTTATTGTCGATATCATTAATTTCAACAGGAGTCCCGTATTTATACACTGAAAATATATCTGTGTGTATACCATTCCCTGAAGTTACATTTTTAACTGTTGCGGTTGTATTTTTATTAAAGAACGGATAATCTACCGCGCTTGTAATTGGGGCATCCGTTATTGTTGTGGCTTTACTCCAATCGTAATAAGGCGCAAGTGCATCATGTTCAAACGTAGCCCAAACAAATTCTGGATGGTTCTCAACAACACCAACCACATGCATCCCTAAGAGAGCGACCCTCGTTGGGACATTATTAATCAAAGCATCTGTTACAAAATAGGACGAAGCATCAGGCAAGGAAGTAACATCTATCCAAGATGTTTTAAGCTCTAAGGCCCCCACAGGAAAAGCAATATTTTTTACACTTGTTGGATCTGCTTTTGCTTGTGGCGCATACTTTACCATGGTATTATAACTAATATCATCCATATAAATAGCATAATAGACGGTAGTAGATGGTGGTTTTCCGGAAGCATACATAGGCGTCGTCAAAATATCTGTAGCACTACTTGCTTGTGCGGAATCTGTTAAAACAATCATTTTACTTTTTTCATATTTCTCTCCAATAGAAGATACTTGATGTAGGCCATCTAAAAACATAGGCCGCCCGCTCACTTCATTCGTCAGCCATAAAAATTTTTGCCAAGACCATTGATGAAAATCACAATTTGATACCGTTGCATTATCCGCAAAAACGCTCGTCGGACCCTCATTTGGTGCAGGCGTTTTACGTGTCCCCCCTACGACTGAAAACCAATCTGGGGATGCTATACAGTCTGTGCTTTCGGTTTCAGAAATCTTTACATACTCTGACGCAGTAGCACTTTCTGCTTGTTCCTTTGAATCAGTCTTACAAGCGTATATTGTTATTAGGACGATAAAAAGTATCATTGACTTTACAGGTTTCATAAGACATATATTTAATTAAAATGATCAGTTTTTGAATAGTATAAATATCTGGCTATAAATGAAATAAGAATAGCGTATAAATACTTGATTTATAGATAGTTTAACCATAACCTGTGAAATCCTTCTAAAATGCAAAACGCATGCCACTACTAAAAATAACACTCGTCTTTAGAAGCAAACGGAATACCGACATTAAAAATGTAATATCTTTAAGATCAGGCAACTAAAGGACCAAACTAAAAACCAACCACCATGTATAAGATGCTATTTTTTCTTCTTTCAATACTACTAATGAGCGGATGCAAACAAGAGACAACGAGCTCCCTACTTCCAAGTTCGTGGATAGGAACCATACAAATGGGAGGCGCAACTCCTGAACTTGCATTCTATGTGTATATAGATAGTTTAGGGCAGCCGGCTGGACATCTGGGATTCCGACTAAGGGAGTCAAAGAGATCGCTTTTGACACGGTTCTTATCACTAAAGACTCAGTTCATTTAAGCCTTTCTGCTGCTCAAGCCAGCTTTAAAGGAGCTTTGGGAAAAGACAGAAAAAGTATTAATGGTATTTGGCAAGAAGGACCAACTACATTTTCGCTTAAGCTTACTCCTTTACTCAAAGAGATTGATTACACAAATTCTAAAAAGGTAAATACCGTCTCGCTAGACCTAAGGTTTGAGAGTGCGCATCTCAATTTCTATTCAAAAAAAGAAGATACTGGTGTTCTTGACAAGATGTCAAAACCCCTAGAAAGTAATTATCTAAGAATAACAACCGATTTTCAAACCAATTTTGAATCAAAAATTGATGTACTCATTTATCCAGATGTCACCTCATTTTATACCGCGATTAACGTTCCTGAGGCATCTGAATACATGGTAGGAGCCGCCAGCAGAAATGAATTAAAATGGTGAGCCCCCTACATCCTGGTAGTAAATATTCGTATGCATCACTAATGAAAGTCATCGTTCACGAACTTACACATACCGTTGTTCTCAATTTTAGAGAACAAGGACTTACGGGGATTCCAAATTGGCTCAATGAAGGATACGCCTATTATGAAGCGAAGCAACTGGATACTGTGCAACGGCAGCGGATTTTTTCGCGGCTGCAAAACAAAACAATACCTACTTGGAACGAACTAGAAAAAGCCAATACTATCGAATTTGGAGATATGGGAGGCTATGTGATTGCTACAACGATTATAGAATTCCTTTTGGATTCCCATGGACTCGATGCCCTAAAACAGTTCATTATTGCACCAAAAAAAATAGAAGAAATATACACGCTGTCTAAAATAGCATTGGAAGTTTTATGGCTTGAATATTTAGAGCAAAAAAGTGAGGCTGACAAACTTTCTGCAGAATAGCATTAGCCTCTACTACAACTCAACCTTCATCACTCTCACCTTTGAGCCTTTCTCCTCATCCACATCTGTCCAAGCAACATAAGCTGTATTCCCAATGACTTCCAATTGTGGAAAGCCACTCTGGCGTTCAGCAGAGGTTTTAGCAACAGTGATTGGAGCTTCTTTGCGGCCGTCTGCATGTACTTTGGCAAGTTGAAGCACTATGTCTTCGCCTTGAGGTTCTAGCCAACTCACAACCGCCGTAGTCGTAGTCGTAGTGAGCATAGATATATCCACACGGCCTATCGCACTCCCAGTATCCAGTCGGATGGGGGTATTGAAAGTGGCGCCATTATCTTGCGAAAAAGTTACCATAACACTCGGCGTATCCTTTGCTGCGGTAAACCAAGTCACCGCCATATATTCTTCCTGAGTAGCAATCGCTGGACCATTCACCGGGCAGCCATTGAGTTGCCAGTTATCTTGATGGATCGACTGTGGTTCTGTCCACGCGCCATCTACCCAACGTACAATCGACATATCTCTTATTTCTAGTTCGCCCTCCGAGCGATCGCGATACACAACCACAGGTCCGTTTTGCGTAATGGCGGTTGCCGTATTACAGCAATCACAAACACGCGCATCTACTTCTGTATCCTCAGTCATGTTCCCCTCCAAATCGACAAAAGCGTTTCGCACACTCATTTGATTTTTGGTCGCGTCTTCGTTTTTGGTATTTCGGCCGTCTAGCCAACTCACATAAAACCCATCATCATAGGCGTGCATAGAGACAAAACCGTGTTCGGCAGCAATGCCGTCGGTGTTTAATAAGAAGTTTCCTTTTTTGATGCCTTTCGGCGAAAATAGACTGAGTTTGACATCATAGTCATAGGTACCCTCAGCAGATTTCTGAAGCACATTCGTGAGCATCATATCCCCGTTTACGGAAAGCGCTGGGAAGTCGGCCCAATTCACAAACCAATTCGTTCCTTTAGTTACCGTTTGCGCAGGCGTCCAAGTCTCTGCATCCAGTTTGGAATACTTCAACACTGATACTGCGTCCTGAGTTTCCACCCAGGTCATATGTAATGTTTCTTGGTGCAGTGCTAGGCGTGGTAAATGAGAAATACCCTGTACAGGCGCTGAAATTTCTTGAATGTTGGCGCTTAGAGGTGCAGCAGCTTCAGTTACTTCTGGAGCTGTGGTCGTTTTAGCATCTTGTTTGCAAGAAAAGCAAAGTGCAAGGCACAAAAGAGGTATGATAAGTCGCATAGGATGGTGTTTCCTACAAATATACGCGCCCAGATAGTATCCGCTTCTTATTTCTCTGTTTTTCGCTTAGCGTGTGCTGCTTGTGGTCTTTCAATAGCTACCAAAGGTTCTGCATAGAGATCAAAATCTTCAGCTTTAGTGATGACTACGGTTGCATATCCACCTGTTTTTAGGTAATGCTTGGTGGCATCAATCAGCACTTCATTATCCACATCAGGAGAATCGTGTTCTGTACGGCCCACAAAGTAGTTTCCTTCCTTGCGATCCACTACAATTTTAAATTCTTTCCCGATCTTATGTTGGTTCAATTCCCAAGAAATCTGCGACTGAATCTCCATAATCTGATTGGCACGGTCCATCTTCACTTCTTCTGGCACATCGTCTTCCAAGTTGAAGGCATGTGTATTTTCCTCATGAGAATAGGTAAAACATCCCAAACGTTCAAAACGCTGATCTTTCACCCACTGCTTCATCAGCTGGAAATCTTCTTCTGTTTCCCCCGGATACCCAACGATCAAAGTTGTACGGATCGTCATTTCGGGTACGCTTTCGCGAAAGCGCGCCAGTAATGCATTTGTCTTTTCCATAGTCGTTCCGCGACGCATCGATTTCAAAATGTGATCGGCTATATGCTGTAAAGGAATATCAATATAGTTGCAGACTTTCGGCTCGCGTTTCATCACGTCTAATACATCCATCGGGAAGCCTGTAGGGAAAGCATAGTGCAAACGAATCCACTCAATCCCTTCTACTTTAACAAGAGCCTCAAGTAACTCGGCAAGGTTTCGTTTTTTGTATAAGTCCAACCCGTAGTAGGTCAGATCTTGTGCAATCAGAATAAGTTCAGTAACCCCATTAGCAGCCAATTTTCCCGCTTCTGTCACGATATCTTCAATAGGTGTTGATCTGTGCTTCCCTCTCATGAGTGGAATTGCACAAAACGAACACGGACGATCACAACCTTCAGCGATCTTTAAGTATGCATAGTTTTTAGGCGTGGTCGTAAGACGCTCCCCAATCAATTCATGCTTATAATCTGCCCCTAATGCTTTTAATAAACCAGGTAATTCTGTAGTCCCAAAATATTCATCTACATCTGGAATCTCCTTTTGCAAATCCGGCTTATAACGTTCCGAAAGACAGCCCGTCACAAATACCTTATCTACATCTCCTTGCTCCTTCTGCTTCACATACTCCAAAATCGTATTCACCGATTCTTCCTTGGCATTGTCAATAAATCCACAGGTATTGATCACCACGATATTACCATCCTCTTCATGTACCACATCTTTGCCGTTGGCTTTCAGTTGGCCCATCAACACTTCACTGTCATAGACGTTCTTTGAACATCCTAAAGTGACTACATTGATTTTATTCTTTTTCAGTGATTTCGTTCTCATACCTGATCCTTATTTCGGTGTGCAAAGATACGAGATAAAGAAGTACCTGAGACGAGGAATTTCAGCATTGGTATTTTAGTGTTTTGATGCGTTAGAATATGGAATCAAGATTCAAGGAGTAGGACGCAGGACGTAAAGAGTATAGAGAATGGACGTCAGAACAACATCCAAAATAATACTATCAAAATGGTTAGAGCATACTATCTATAGTAGCGAAGAGGCTGAGGAATGCTTTTTCTCTATGCTCTCTGTTCTTTCCTCTATAGTCAATCCCCTAGAACAAACCTTCCTCCTCATTTTAAACCTTCTCAAAAAGCCAGAGTCAAATACACAACCACAAAACATGATGATGAAACTTCGCTACCTACTTGGATTTTTATGCATTGCTTGCTCCTCCAGTACTGATGACGTAACCGTCGCAGCTGAAAATGATCCCATAGATACCTCCGAAACTTCCGATGATTCTGATACGTCAGGAGACCGCATTTACTTTCCACCCTTAGATGCGAGTACTTGGGAAACCGTTTCTCCCACAGACCTCAACTGGGATACAGCTGCTATCGCCGATTTGGAGACCTATTTAAACCTAACAAACACAAAGGCATTTATCATTCTCAAGGATGGAAAGATTGCCCTAGAATCTTATTTTCAAACCACCGATGCTACAACGAATCACCCTTGGTTTTCTGCAGGAAAAACCTTAACAGCCTATACGATAGGGATTGCCCAACAGGAAGGATTCTTATCTATCGAGGATGCAAGCAGTGAGTATTTAGGAACAGAATGGACTGCTATGACTTCCGCTCAGGAATCGGCGATTCAGATTCAAAATCAGCTGAGTATGACTTCTGGAGGAGATTTTACACGCTTAGATTTGTACTGTACAGATCCTGATTGCTTAGCATTTCGCAGCCCAGCTGGAGATGAATGGTTTTATTACAATGCATTTTATACATTGTTGCAGGACGTAGTTTCTACTGCCACGAACCAGGAGTACAATGACTATTTCAATGCCAAAATTCGCAATCCTATTGGTATGGATGGTGCTTGGGTTCCCCTTGGATACAATCGCTTTTACTTTAGCACGGCGCGTTCTATGGCGCGGTTTGGTTTACTGAATTTAAATCAAGGCGTTTGGGAATCTCAAGAAATCCTAAATCCCACTTTTTTTGATGCAATGACTGGAAGTTCGCAAGATCTGAATCCAGCGTATGGGTATTTATGGTGGCTTAATGGAAAAGATTCATACCGCCTACCCGGTGCTACGGAATCCTTTTCAGGTTTACTCATTCCCAATGCACCCGATGATCTGATTGCAGGCTTAGGTGCCAACGACAAGAAGCTATATGTAGTCCCAAGTCAAGGTTTGGTAGTCATTCGTTTGGGAGATGCCGCCGAAACAGACCTACTCGGTCCATCGGGTTACGATAATGCACTTTGGGAAAAAATAATGGCTCTGATAAACTAGTGCAAAGAAAATCTACACGCTTTCCTCTATAGTATATATTCTTTGCTCTCTTATGCAAAAAACGAATCCACAAACTCTACTTTATTAAAGACTTGCAGATCTTCAAGTCCTTCCCCAACACCGATATATTTTACAGGAATTTGGAATTGATCAGAAATTCCAATGACCACACCTCCTTTGGCAGTTCCATCTAATTTTGTTACAGCAAGGGAAGTCACTTCCGTAGCGGCTGTAAATTGTTTTGCTTGTTCGAAGGCGTTTTGTCCGGTAGAACCGTCCAATACAAGAAGAACATCATGCGGTGCATCGCCGATTACCTTTTGCATGACGCGCTTCACCTTGGTGAGCTCGTTCATTAAATTGACTTTATTATGTAAACGCCCAGCGGTATCAATAATGATCACATCGGCATTTTGGGTGACACCACTTTCCAAGGCATCAAAGGCCACAGAAGCAGGATCACTACCCATTTTTTGCTTTACGATGGGCACCCCTACACGATCTGCCCATACTTGTAATTGATCAATTGCGGCAGCTCTAAAGGTATCTCCAGCACCTAAAACTACGTTAAGACCTTGTTTTTTAAATTGGTAAGCGAGCTTTCCAATGGTCGTTGTTTTCCCAACTCCGTTGACACCTACCACCATAATTACATGAGGTCGTGTGCCTTCTGGAATCTCAAACTCAGTAGCATTTCCAGTATTTGTCTGACTCAGCAAGCCTGCGATTTCTTCGCGTAAGATGGCATTGAGTTCTGTGGTCCCTAAGTATTTGTCTTTGGCAACACGAGCTTCGATACGCTCAATGACTTTCAAGGTCGTTTTTACACCCACATCACTCGTCACTAACACCTCTTCCAAATTATCCAAAACATCCTCATCCACCTTTGACTTTCCAGCCACGGCTTTACTCATTTTCTCTAAGAAACTCGACTTGGTTTTCTCAAGACCTTTGTCTAGGGTTTCCTTCTTTTCTTTGGAGAATATTTTTTTAAAAAAACTCATCTGTTGCTTTTGGTTTGGTGGGACAAAAATACTGCCTTTTTCGGAGACTACCATAATCGGCGATAGGGAGCGAACTATTGAGTGATAATCTGACAAAATAGCACGCGTATTGACGCCTACTGTCATAAAAAAAACGCCGTCTCAACAGAGATGGCGTTTTTAAAAGCATCGATGGGTATCGATGTATATGCTATTTGCTTAGAATTGCTCTCTTCCAGCGAAGTGGAAACCAGCTTCGATAGCAGCATTTTCATCGCTATCACTTCCGTGTACTGCATTTTCACCTACAGAAGTAGCGTATAATGCACGGATAGTTCCTTCGGCAGCATCTGAAGGATTTGTCGCTCCAATTAAGGTACGAAAATCAGCTACCGCGTTTTCTTTTTCAAGAATAGCAGCAACGATAGGTCCACGTGTCATGAATTCAACAAGCTCTCCAAAGAAAGGACGCTCATTATGCACCGCATAAAATGATTCAGCGTCAGCCTTTGTCATTTGCGTTAATTTCATTGCTACGATACGGAATCCGCTCACTGCAATTTTTTCAAGGATTGCTCCGATGTGTCCATTTTCAACGCCATCAGGCTTGATCATTGTAAACGTTCTATTTGTTGCCATAGTTTCAATTAAGATTTCGCGAAAGCGCTGATCTCATAGTTTTAATTAATACTGTTTTGAGGCTGTAACTCTTTTTACGAAAGTGTACTTCCTCAAATTCGGGTGCAAAAATACGTTTTTATAAGTAACGAAAAGGTTAAGATTATATAAAAATACTCAGCGATTCGGATAGGCATAAATAATTCAAGGTGTCGTTCCTCCTAAAGTACCATAAATTGTATCTTCGCTACCTATGACAGCAGCAGATATTAAAGAAATACATAACCTTCTTTCCCTTTCTAAAAAGATTGTTATCATCCCACATAAAAATCCCGATGGCGATGCCATGGGGAGCACACTTGCCCTATGCACCTATCTCAATAAAAAAGGACATTCGGCTACTGTAGTCGCTCCCAATGACTATCCGCACTTCTTAAAATGGTTACCTGGCGATGAAGGGACAATTCTATATAACAAAGAAGAAGACAAAGCCAAGCAACTTATTCAAGATGCAGAGGTGATTTTTACCTTGGACTTCAATCACTTTTCGCGCACTGGGAATTTAGAACCCCTCTTAGAAGCTGCTTCGGCAACCTTTGTGATGATTGATCATCACCAGCAACCGGGGAGTTATGCTTTAGTGACCTATAGTGATACGAGTATGAGCTCGACCTGTGAGATGGTCTACCATTTTATAGATGCGCTCAATGACACTGATACTATTGATGCAGGCATGGCTTCTTGCCTATATACAGGGATCATGACTGACACTGGCTCTTTTAGATTCCGTTCGACCACTGCAAAGACCCACAAGGTAATTGCGGCTCTGATTGAAAAAGGAGCAGACAACACTGCCATCCATCAAAATATTTATGACACCAACAGTTATACGAAACTGCAGTTGTTAGGCGTTGCATTAAAAAACTTACGCGTGCTCCCAGAATATAGAACTGCATATATTACAATGACTCAAAAAGAACTCGATGATCATTCCTTTCAAAAAGGAGATACGGAAGGTTTTGTGAATTATGGACTCTCTTTAGATGGCATCATTTTTGCCGTGATCTTCATCGAAAATAAAGCAGATAATATCATTAAAATGTCACTGCGTTCTAAAGGAGATTTTTCTGTGAATGATCTTGCTAGAACGCACTATGAAGGGGGTGGTCACATTAATGCCGCAGGTGGTAAGAGCGACCTAAATATGGCAGATACCGTCGCACAATTTATCAGTATATTGCCGGACTATAAAGCCATGCTTAGTATATGAAAAACGCCCTGCATTTGATTTGGATACTGCTCCTCTTTGCGGCTTGTAAAAGCCCCGAAGCAAGGCGTCCTATATCTCAAAAATCAGGCACTCGTATTGATAATTCAATCGTGATGAATAAAAAACGAATCGCCATTGAAGAAGCCGATATTCAAAAAATAATTGCGCGGGATACTACGCATGTATATGCCGCTACCGAAGGTGGGTTTTGGTACACATACGAAAAGAGAGATACGATCGCCACACAAACACCATTAGTAGGTGAGCTCGTATCCTTCAACTATAATTTGAGTACCATCACTGGAAATAGTATATTGAGCACCGCGGCAGTGGGTGACCAAGTATATCAAATAGATCAAAGTAATCAAGATTTAATTTCTGGCATTCGCGAAGGACTTAAATTAATGAAGGAAGGAGAAACGATCACGGTATTGCTTCCCTCTCACAAAGCCTATGGATACTATGGCTTTGAAGACAAAATTGGTAGTAACGTGAGTATTCGATCTACCATAACACTGAATAAAATTAAAACCAAAACAGACGATTAATATTTATTAACTATGAAAAAAACGCTTATGTTACTAGTAGCAGCCCTATTTTCATTGCTTTCATGTAATGACCCCTACCCGAATTTAGAAGATGGTATTTATGCCGAATTTGTCACTGACAAAGGGACTATGACGGCCCAATTGTATTACGAACAAGTGCCTGCAACTGTTGCCAACTTTGTAGCCCTTGCCGAAGGGAATCACCCAATGGTGACTGATGAAGCAATGAAAGGGAAACCTTTTTATGACGGTT
>JBLHXM010000088.1:0-14069 GCA_047630395.1 Dokdonia sp. | reverse complement strand
TTATTGGTGTTCCTGGCTGCATTGTAGAAGATTATCCTGAGTTTGCCTATAGAGGGGCGATGTTAGATGTTGCAAGACATTTTTTTGAAGTGGATGATGTCAAGCGGTATATTGATTTAATTGCCGGATACAAAATGAATACGTTGCATTTGCATTTGGCCGATGATCAAGGATGGCGTATTGAAATTAAATCATGGCCTAAATTAACGACTATTGGCGGAAGTACTGCTGTAGGAGGAGGAAAGGGTGGCTTTTACACCCAAGACGACTATGAAGATCTCGTGGCTTTTGCCGCCGAACGTCATATTACAATTATTCCAGAAATTGATATGCCCGGTCATACCAATGCTGCATTGGCGTCGTATCCAGAATTGAATTGCGATGGTCAAGCTCCTGATTTATATACAGGAATGAGAGTTGGTTTTTCAAGTCTATGTGTGGATAAAGAACTCACTTATGTATTTCTTGATGATGTTATTGGAGAATTGGCTGCTATGACGCCAGGCAAGTATATTCATATAGGTGGAGACGAATCACATGCGACACCTAAAGAAGACTATATTAGCTTTTTGAATAAGGCCCAGGCTATTGTGCGCAAGCATGGTAAAGTAGTCATGGGTTGGGAAGATATTTCAGCAGCTACTTTGAAGAAAGGCTCGATTGTACAGCATTGGACGAGTGCTAAAGTAGCTATCAAAGGAATTGAGCAAGGAGCGAAGGTGGTATTATCACCAGCACCTAAGACGTATCTCGATATGAAATATGATTCAGCATCTAGGATTGGATTGACGTGGGCGGGTCACACATCTGTAGATAGTGCCTATGTGTGGCAACCATTAGAAGTGATAAAGGGAGTGTCTAAAAAGGATATTTTGGGAATAGAATCGCCTTTGTGGAGCGAAACTGCAGTGACCATGGACGATATAGAGTACTTGGCTTTTCCTAGAATCATTGGTCATGCAGAACTGGGTTGGTCTGATCCTAATGTTCTTACATGGGTTTCTTATAGAAAGCGTATGCGTTCACATCGAACCCGACTGGATCTCCTGAAAGTAAATTATTATGCTGCTGCTGAGCTATTTAAATAAATTAATTTGACTACGAGTGTACGTGTCTGTTAATTATAGGTGCATTTGCTTTTACCCAGTCGGTAGCTTCATATAATTTTTCATCTTCGATTTGAAAAAAAGATTTTTCAACATTATATTCATCAATCCAGCTTTTGTATAGGTTACACTGCCAAAGCTCAGTATAGAATGCCTTGCCTCGAAAAATTTAAGCCAATCTTGTGGAACCAATGAATAGGAGTTAACGCGATTAGAGATATAGGATATTTCTACTTCTGCTCCATAGTGAGTGTATCCAAGGGCAATCACTTCCTGAACCAGTTTCCAATCAAAGTTAATACCCTCATTCATTTCGGAAATCATGAATTGGGAACAAAAATAAAGCGTATCAGATTCCAGATATCTTCAATTTCATCAACCAGATTTGAATCTTCCATCCTCACAACGACAACGTACAAATCGTATTCGAGAAAAAGATATGTGATGTATACTTTATGTGAAACAGATTAAAGGTAAGCTTTAGCCTTTACCAAGCAGCCTATTGGCATCCTCCAGTAAAACCTGTAGCATCGAAGGCCGTTTCTACAGCACCCTGTCGATCTCCATCAAAAGCTTGAATCACCAGTTCATTTCTTCCAGAACCATCTCTTTTTGGGCTACAGTACTCAAAAAAGTAAAAACTATTTGCCTGTCCTGCGACATTATCAGATACTTGATTAAACACCTGTTCCAACTCGGCGGTATTACTCGCAACAACACTACCTGTAATTCCTATATCGGCCAGCGTTTCTCCATCAATTTCACTACCTAAACCTATTGTAAAGAAGGAGACATTATCATTGGCATTGCGCACACTGCTTACGGCTTGTGATTTAGTGTATCGAGCGGCTTGATCTGTACCATCCGTGAAAATAACTACAGAAGCGGCAGCAAAGATCTCTTGGGCCTCAAAACTATCGATCGTAGCGTTTGCAACTTCAGCTGCTTTGATGACTGCTCCATATAGATCTGTGGATGGATCCGTACTAATGTCGTTAGTGATTCCATTTACAGCATCCACTAGATCAGTTATACTATTTGTTATAGGTTGTAGCAGGTGAAGTTCATCTTGACCATCAAACCAATAAATACCCATCTTTGTTGCGTCAGATGGAACGACCGGCATTACATTATTTATAAAACTTACAGAAGCTTGCTTTAATTCTGCAAGACTACTACTAAGAACACTATTACTTAAGTCGAGGACCAAGAAAGTCGTATTGGTAAATATTTGAGCATTGGAAGAAATATCTGCCGATGATTCGGCGCTAGATATTTCATTGAAGCAATCGTCATTACGTCCTTTTTCAAAGACTCTAAAATTACTTCCTAACAATCTAGGCACGGCATTTCCATCGGTATCATTGACTTTAAAGAATACAGAGACCTTGGAAGGAAGTGTCGTAAAGGATTCTTGAATCGTGATTTTTAATTGGCTTTCGCCAAAATTTAAACAGTTGTCAATACCATCAGTGGTACCGTCATCATCACGAGTACTACATGCTGTCAAGGCAAAAATGGTCACTAAAGCGATTAAAAAGGGTCTGAATTTCATAAGGTTCGATTGTGATTGATGCCTTAAGAACGATGGGAGGTGTGTTTTTATTTCAGAAACTCTTGTAATGACTTATTTTTGTCTCGACTTAGAAGAGGAATTTGGCTGCGATGTGTTTCATATACATTTGATAGGACACATCGCAGAGATATTTCTCGTGCGTTTAGAGATGCAAACACCTTGGCACAGTTTATGAAAAGTTTGAATCATAAATTTAATATAAAGCCAGCAGAACAGTTTTTAAACTATAGTTATATTTACCAAAAGCCGCCTAGATTGTATACCTCAAATCCATATCATGTTTAAACAAGTCATTTTTCTAGGTTTCACCATATGCACAACAGTCATGGTTGCTCAGATAGATGCGCAGCGAAAATCTATTGAGATAGGGGGTACTCAGGATAATGATATTCAGCAATCGGTGTTGGTCTCTCCAGAGAGTTCTCTCGATGTCATTCGATCTGGTTCTATCGCTATTAAAAGCAAGGTCAAATTGACGGATCCTATGAATGCAGATTTGAAGAAAAACATTCGTTTTAATCAGGGGAATCAATTTGCGCAAAGGGAATTTAAGGCAATCACGAATAAGCTGAATAAGGCATATGAAAAATCTGACCGACCTATTCGACCAGAATATCTTGTCAATCAGAATTTAGGAGAGTTTAAAAGTGGATCCAAATTTGTAAAATTCCTATATCGTGATCATGAGTACGTAGATGGAGATCGTGTACGTGTCTATGTAAATGACCACGTAGTTCATTCCAACATCTTATTAACAGGAGAATTTCAAGGGTTTTATATTGACCTTGAAAAAGGCTTCAATAAAATAGATATTGAAGCATTAAATCAAGGCGAATCTGGTCCTAACACAGCACAGTTTGTTATGTACGACGATAATAAACAAGTAATATCATCCAATGTATGGAACCTTGCTACCGGCGTAAAAGCTACCGTGATAATTGTAAAAGATTGATGTAAAAGGATATTTACTATCCTAAGTACTTCATAAGGATATGACTTTTGGACGTATGTCTTAAACGGCGAATCGCTTTTTCACGAATTTGTCTAACGCGTTCACGACTCAATCCAAACATATCACCAATTTCTTGTAAAGTGAGCGCCGGTTGATCCCCTAAGCCATAGTTAAGACGAATAACATCAGCCTCTTTTTCTGTCAAAGTTTCTAGTGCACGAGTAATTTCAGTACTTAATGATTCTTGCATCAAGTCCTGATCAGGTCTCGGAGATTCACTAGAGCTCATGACATCATAAAGATTGTTGTCATTTTCACCTTCAGCAAAAGGAGCATCCATTGACACCGCACGACTCACGTTTTTAAGAGATAATTCTACCTGAGTGATAGACATATCTAAATGTGTAGCTAATTCTGATGCTGTTGGGGTACGTTCATGTAATTGTTGGAGATATACAGAAGCTTTCTTGATCTTACTGATTTCACCAATTTTATTTAGAGGCAAGCGCACTGTACGAGCATGCTCTGCAATGGCCTGTAAAATAGATTGTCTGATCCACCATACGGCGTATGAAATGAATTTAAATCCACGTTTTTCATCAAAACGTTGAGCCGCTTTGACAAGACCTACGTTTCCTTCGTTGATTAAATCAGATAGTGTAAGTCCTTGGTTTTGGTATTGTTTAGCTACTGAAATTACAAAACGAAGATTCGCCTTTGTTAAAGTGTCTAGTGCCCTTTGATCACCTTTGTGTATACGTTGTGCGAGCTCAACTTCTTCCTCAGCAGTAATTAAATCAATTTTACTTACATCTTGTAAGTAACTATTCAGTGATTTGGTCTCTCTATTGGTAACCTGCTTCGTTATTTTGAGTTGTCTCATATATCCACGTATGTATTAAAGTTAGTACGCTCACAAAGTAGGTTCAATTCGAGTGACATCCAAAAAATTAACGTGTTTTGTTAAAAAAATATTCGATTTTCTTGAAATTTGGGACCTTTAAAATGCAAAATGCATAAAGTTCACCCTTTTTATGCTGTGTAACTGTTCAAAACTTAGACGCATGAACAACTTACGTTTCTTAATAGTTGCCGCGATGTTCATTTTTTCCTCGTGTGTTCAAGAAATAAAACAATCAATGTTGGACGCAAATGAAAGGTCTTGAATTGCTACAGAAACTATGATTTTTCAATTTGATTCTAATTATGTCCACGGTATTTATTGCGGGCTTAAAAATCCTGGAAGTGTAGAGAATCGCAAAACTTTTGAAACAGCCTTAGGCACGTTTATGGAAACATTTGCATATGCCCAAACTAATTCCATAAGTATTCCACCGTTTGCAATTCGCAATTTCGTAGGTCATTCGGTCACGTATAGGTCGGTTGAATGTAAACAATATAACGGCTTATTACGAGCACATAGGATTGCACTGTCAAGGGCTAGTGCTGCGGTTGATTTTTATAGGCTACATAGCTTTCAAAATGAACGGTATTTTAAGAAGTATCGAACATCAAAAATATTTGAAAAAGCGATTTCCTTTTGGAATTAAGATTTTATACTGGAGCTATGATGGATTCCATACCTTCGCTCAATGAGCGCATCTAATGACTTTTCAATATACGATGATCTAGAAACGGATCGCCTTATTTTGCGCCCTCCCAATCTAGGGGATATAGAGACTATTTTCTTTTTGCGCACAGATACATCCCTTAATAAGTACATTAAACGGAACCCACCAAGCTCACATAAAGAGATTGAAATGTTTATTCATGATCGCTTAAAAGATCGCAAAGATGGTAAATCCATATACTGGGTGATTTCTACCAAACAGGATCCGGAACGTTGCATTGGGGCAATTTCATTGTGGCAGTTTTCAGAAGACCGAAAGATGGCAGAAGTAGGCTATGACCTGCATCCAGATCGTCATGGACAATCGATTATGAGTGAAGCTATAAAGGCGGTGCTTTGGTTTGGTAAAAATGTTTTAAATTTCGATAGGGTGGAAGCTTTTACCCATAAAGAGAACATAGCCTCTCTTCATTTATTGAAAAGTAATCACTTTGTTCTAACGGACATAAAGGATCCCGGTGTGCCCACAAACGTTGTTTATGCGATCCAGCTTACAAGAAGCTAGGCCTTGGGATTATTCAAGAAAGCACCTAATTTTTCAAAATTATCATCCCAAAATTGTTCGTAAAAGCTTAACCCTTTTTTAATTTATTCTAGTTATTTTGGGGGTGCAATGCAATACCGTTCACGTCCCATAGTCTTTATAACAATTAAGACCTCAGCATTTAATACGTTCAAATGTTTGGTTACTCTTTGTCTGTAAATATCAAATTGAGATGAAAGCTGTGTAATAGGCATTGCGGTTGCAGCCACCACAAGTCCATGAAATAGTTCTCATCGCGTGCGATCTGTAATGGCTATTAAAATCTTTGTAATCTTATCCTGCATGCATCTATTTTTTTAAGTATTGGTTAAGTCCGCTCAAGCAATTGTCCCACCCTCCATTGAAGTTTTTCAACATGTCCACAGCTGTTTTTTCAGCGTAGTTGGAAATAACGTCTAGAAAAAAAACTCTAATTGACAGCTGTTTCGCTAGGGAGATCATGATCCTAAATGACAGTTGCAAAACTAAGTTTACTGCCATCTGCATTTAAAATTTGTCTAGGATAGGACATTGAGGGCTCTATGTCATTGAGCACAGGTTTTGAAAAGCCCACTAGGAGGAGTGCCCATGCGAGGATAAGCCCTATGTATTGTAAAGAATGTGTTGTTTTTGCGGCAAATGCAATCGAGATTTGGTAGTGTAAATGTAGTTTTCATCTAAATATTTATTCGTTAATTGATTGTTTTTAAGGTAGTTAATTATATTTTTTCTTCCATGATCTAATTGTAGATTGTATTTGTTTGCTCTTTAGGTAATATCAATGACCATCTCTTTCTGATTCTTGTCCTTAAAGATTATTTAGCCAAATTGATATGTTATCTTTGACTTTCATGAAAGAATTCGCACACACTTCAAAAGAGTCTACACCTAAGAAAAAGGGTAAAGTTACTATGGTTTCGGCCTTTAAAAGCATCATTTGGCCAAGGCGTAAGCTGGTGTTTATTGGGTTAATTCTTATCGTGATCGGTCGTCTCGCTAGTCTCGTTTTGCCATGGAAGTCGAAAGCCTTGCTTGATGAGGTGCTACCGAACAAAGATTTTGATGCTTTGTATGATATGTTATGGTTGGTAGGGTTTGCCCTTTTGTTGCAAGCCATTACGTCCTTTCTCCTAACCAGAATATTAAGTGTTCAGGCGCAATATTTAATTTCAGAATTGCGTGCTCAGGTACAAAAGAAAGTGCTTTCCTTGCCCATTAATTTTTTTGACAATAACAAATCTGGAGCTTTGGTTTCTCGGATAATGAGTGACGTAGAAGGTGTTCGTAACCTAATAGGTACGGGTCTTGTACAATTGGTAGGTGGATCAATTACTGCGATAGTATCTCTAGTGTGGCTTATTGATATCAATCCTTGGATGACACTTTTTGTTTTTTTACCAGTAGCTATTTTTGGATACGTGGCGTTGCGCGCCTTTAAATATATAAGACCCATTTTTAGAAACAGAGGAAAGATAAACGCTGAAGTAAAAGGCCGACTTACAGAGACGTTGGCTGGAGTGCGGGTGATTAAAGGATTCAATGCAGAGGAGCAGGAGAATAAGGCCTTTGAAGAAGGTGTCGACCTTTTATTTCAAAACGTTAAAAAAAGTCTCACTGCGACTGCGATTATGACCAGTTCATCAACTTTTTTACTGGGACTTGCATCCGTTGGAATTATGGGTATCGGTGGTTATTTTATGATCGAAGGTGAAATGACCATAGGTGACTTCCTATTGTTTACACTATTACTTGGTTTTATGATAGCGCCTATTGTTCAGATGAGTAATATAGGAAGCCAACTCACAGAGGCATTGGCGGGCTTAGATCGCACAGAAGAAATTATGAATATGACGCCTGAGGATGAATTGGGGGATCGGACGGTTATTTTAGAATCCTTCAAAGGGAATTTGAAATTTGAAAATGTATCCTTTGCCTATGAAGAAGGGAAAGAGGTTCTTCATGATATTAGCTTTGAAGCGAAAGCAGGATCGGTGATCGCTTTGGTAGGTAGTTCTGGTTCGGGAAAATCTACAATTGCAGGGCTATCTGCCACCTTTTTGAATCCTCAAGCGGGAAGGGTTTTGATTGATGGGCAGGATTTGTCGGCGATAAAATTGAGCAGTTTTCGTCAGCATTTGGGAGTGGTGCTACAAGATGAATTTTTGTTTGAAGGAACCATAAGAGCTAATATTTTGTTTCCAAGGCCTGATGCTACCGAAGCCGAATTGGAACAAGCTGTAAAGGCTGGCTATGTAAATGAATTTACAGATCGTTTTGAAGAGGGTTTAGATACGTTGATTGGTGAAAGAGGTGTAAAGCTATCGGGAGGTCAACGACAACGAATTGCTATTGCTAGAGCTATTTTGGCAGATCCAAAGATTATTATTTTGGATGAAGCAACGTCCAATTTAGATACAGAAAGTGAAGCATTGATTCAAAAGTCTCTGGCAACGTTAGTCAAAGATCGAACGACGATTGTTATTGCCCACCGTTTAAGTACGATTAAAAAGGCAGATCAGATTCTTGTTATTGAAGCTGGGCGTATTGCCGAGCAGGGAACCCATGAGGAGTTAATTGCAAGCAAGGGGAGGTACTTTGATTTGTACACCTATCAAGCAAAAATATAAAACCGTATTATTGGTTTAGGTTGCTTTGTAGCAGATCTGCATACGGTTTGATGGTGGAACAGCTTCTTTTGTTGAGCGTTAATGACCAAAGAAGAATTAGTTCCAATTAAACGTATAATGTTCACCTCCTTCCTCATCGAAAATTTTTGTATTGAACGGTTAGGTGAGGGGTTTAGATTCTTTCCAGAAGGCAGAGGGATGCTTGTGTCGGGAATAAATGTACTAATCGTATCGATATATTTAGGGGTTATAGGCTGTGAGAAACCGTGATGTTTTATCAATGGATTGGTTAATGTCTAGACATATGATTTTAAACCCAAACCATTGTCATGGCTCAAATTAACGGGAACGTTTACAGGCAGCTGTAGTAGATTTTTTACGCTATAGGTGCTCGTGAAGTATTTTATTTTGAGTGACTAGATGCTGCTTATCTATTTTGTTAAAGCCAATATCATCCAGCGTGGTCGCCGATGCTCTTTGCTGTTGTTCGACTTTTTTCCCAATATCAAAAGTAGTAGCTAGCGGAAGGTCAGAAAGCATATTGAGGTTTTGGTTTTATTCGTGGTGGTGGCGCTGGTTGATTGATTTTGCGGGGAGGTAGAGTATGACTAGATTCTTATGGACATTTACAATGTATGTTTTTGTTATCAAGTTATTTTTGTCTTCTGGATTATCACTGAGAAAGAACTAATAATATCTAATTATCAGCTAGTTGCGATGTTTTTTAATAGTTGTTGAAATGCAAATGAGGTCTTTAAAATAGTATCCCAAAATAAATAGCCTAAGGACTTATCTCAGATGCTGACCTATTTGAAACGCGAACCTTTACGGGAATTGATCTTGGCTCATGGCCTTGTCAATAACAAGGTTTGCGCTGTAGATGCAAATTGGAGCGGACTCAAGTTTATGTATCGTTTGAAGTATCGCTAAAACTGAAACAAAAAGGAGTATAGCTATGACTGCTTTTTAATGATGGTTAGATCGCTACTATTTGACAGGTTCCCAACACAAAATGGTAAGTAATTTTTTGCTTCCCAAAATTTTTAATCTTTCACCTCTGTCACTATGAAGGCAATATTAATTACCTGATCCTTTAAAGAGTCATCATCGAGGTGATAAGCTTGCAATATCTTCTTGTCAACTTTTGAAAGGCAATGGTTTTATGGCCTTGCGAAAAATAGTAAGTAACTTGCTCGGCGCCCGTGAATGTTGCTTTTAGGGTTTGTGCTTTTTGTGCTTCAATGTCACTTGTGAAAAATGCTCCAACGGTGAATAGCAGTATAAAAAATATTTTCATGTTTTTAACTTTAGACTACTTAGTTTCAAGATTTCGATGCCACTTGAATCCTGCACAGCTGTCTATAATTGTGTTAAGATTATTAATGACTACGTTTTATATACAGTAGAGTATTTATTTCTGACCGTTACTGGAGTATTAAATCTTGTATTTATTTTTTCGAGCTTGGAAAGGCGAAACTCTCGGATGTTTGACCCACTGATATAGGCTATTAAAGTAGAGACCGACATAGGGCGTATTTTCTGTGTATATCAATAAAAAATGTCTTTTCAATAGGATCATTAACGGTTATAACAGCATCAGAAGAAGCTTCAAAACTGTTTAAGGCGTTTGTAGTCAAACGACGTCAAGAATCATTTTTCCTCGCGTGTTAGCATTCGATTTAAGCCAAGAGTATAGGGTGTTTCCTTCTTAATAAATATGCCCACGATCCATTAGGTTACCGTTTGCCTTTACTTTTATTTCTTCTCGAGGCGAAGAAAAGTGGACGCCTACACTAAAGTCACTAGCAACATCAATGCCTGTGTAATTGAAAAGTCAAAGGAAGTAGTTGTTGTCTCTGTGAAGAGAGAAATTTTTCCTTGAGAAAAAACACTTTAGGAATTTGTAAAAATAGACCGGCGTGCAAGGTGATTTTAATCTTCATAATTGTTCGTTTTGTAATGTAAATGTTGAATGGTTACAGAAAAGACACCCATTCCTTTTAAGTGATACAGTTGTCGCGTTTTTGAGTGTCAATAGTTGGACTCAAACTTGAAAATCATGATTATTGGTATTACGTGTCTAACAAGGTTTTAAATCCCACAGAGATATCGTATCTTTGTAGCAGTTATTATATCGGTACAACAGACGTAGGTAGGTTGGTTAGAGCTATTTTCAATAGAATCCTTTTTACATTAGATATAATTTATCATACAGGATATACCTGAATGTATTACATACTAACGGCATACAAATTTTAATGACGAAAAAGCAAGAAACCTTTGGAAAGAAAGAACGTGAAAAGAAGCGTTTAAAGAAAAATGAAGACAAACGTAAGAAACGTGAAGAACGCAAAGCAAATGGCGGTGAGTCATTTGATGAATTTGTGTATGTCAATCATTTAGGTCAATTAACGGACACACCACCAGACCCTTCCCAAAAAGTTGAAATTGAAGCTGAAGATATTATTTTAGGAATCCCTAAGAAAGTAGAAGGAGATGAGCCAGATCCAGTGCATACTGGTTTCGTTGATTTCTTTAATGACTCTAAAGGATTTGGATTTATTAAGGATGCCGATGATGGAGATAAATACTTCGTCCATATTAGCGGTATCATTGATGATGAGATTAAAGAAGGTAACAAAGTTTCTTTCGAACTTGAGAAAGGCCCTAAAGGCTGGAATGCAGTGAGAGTCAAAAAGGTAAGCTAAAGCAATCCTTTACATTTTACTACACCACCATATTTCATACTGTCTAAGGTAATATTTCCTACACGTACGCGTACTAAGCGGAGTGTAGGGAACCCTACCGCAGAGGTCATTTTTCGTACTTGACGAAATTTTCCTTCCTTAATAATGATGCGTACCCAAGGAGAAGGTCCATGGCGTGCGTCTCTTAATTTTTTTCCACGATCTGGAAATTCAGGAATTATAATTAGGTGCTCTACGAGACAGGGTTTAGTGGTGTATTTTTTTCCATCAAAACCTATTTCGACACCTGCCGCCATAGTGTTAATTGCGTCGTCCGAGATAGCTCCATCTACTTGAGCATAATACTCTTTTTCAATACCCGATCTATTGATCGTATCACTTAGTTTTCCATCTGTAGTTAGCAGTAATAAACCTTCCGATTTTTCATCTAGACGCCCAACAGCCATGGTTCCTATAGGGAAATCATATAATGCACTTAAGAATTTCTTCTTGCGAGCCTGACGTTGATCATTGCTCAATAGCTGACTAATATACCCATAGGGTTTATACAGTATAAAATGGGAATGGGCTGGTTTTTCCATAAAGAGCGAAAGTAAGATTAATTCTGGGATATGATGTTTGTAAGTAATGAGCTTTCGCGAAAGCGGAGCCCTCTTTTTATGTAAATGTATTGATGTTTGTAATTATACAAGTACATCAACAATTTAATTTGAAATATTGAGTTATGCTTCTGAGATTTTTTTACAATAATTGGGGGATTATCTGTGAAAATATTTTAATATAAAGCGCCATCACTGGCGCTTTATTGTGTTTTAGAAGTACTGTACGTTTTACTAGGAAGAGCGGGCGCTTTGACCCCAGCGGTATTAACTTAATAATACGGTTTTTTTTTGCATAGTTGTGTAGGCTGTTGTAAACCTAAACCAATCCGTGTCACCATCATCAGATATACTCATGCTTATAGCTAGTGACGCGAGTAAAGTGCGGATTCTGGCCAAACGTTATAAAGGTAAAGCTCGAATGAAACTGGCGTTTTTTTTTGAGATATCGTCAAACTTTTTATAAAAATTAAACGATACACGATAACAATGGTGATCAAGCTAACTGCGGAGAAACACTCCGTGGAGATTAGGTGCTTACCGCTAGCAGTAGTGGCAACCACTATATTAGAATCAAGAGTGAGTAATACAAAAGATTCTTTGAGTATATCGTATAGCCACAATTAATTTGGTACGAGACGTACTATTCCAGATTATATGGTTCCGAAAGGTGTAAGCGTTCTCGATAGGGATTTTCACTGCCAAGGATTATTGATTTCCAAAAGTCCAAGCAACAAAACGACTTTGTTTGTTCCCTTGCTCCATGTCGATGATTTTATGAGTCGCTCCTGCTTTTGTGAGTTGCCTACTAATCTTAGTAAGATGCTCTTTTCTGGATACAAGCGCCGTAAACCAGCCAACTTGTGTTTTGAAATCGACACTTTGTTTTATCATTCGTTTTAGGAAGAGTGTCTCTCCGCCATTGCACCATAATTCGTTCGCCTGACCGCCAAAATTCCTATTTACTTGAACGAATCCTAAATTTTTGTTTTTTTGGTAATTTGCTTGTAGGGCCTCTTTTTCTGAGCTGTAGAAGGGAGGGTTACACATAGCAAAATCGAAGTATTCATCTACTTGAATAATCCCTTGAAATATATTGGCATTGTCTGTCTGATGTCGGATGTCAATATGTTCACTGATTTTTGGATTTGCAGCCACATTTTCTGTCGCAGAAGCGATCGCATTAGCATCAATATCTGCCCCTGTCATTTTCCAACCATAAATTGAAGCACCTAGCAGAGGATAGATACAATTAGCACCTGTTCCAATATCCAATCCTTTGGCGTTTTTTTTTCCGATGAGATCCAAAAGGTGATGCAAGTAATCAACACGCCCTGGTATAGGAGGGCAGAGGTATCCTTCTGGAACAGTCCATTCAACAAGTCCGTAGTGCAATTTTAAAATTGCTTTGTTGAGCTCAAATACAGCAGCTGCATCCGAAAAGTCTATGGTCTCACTCCCATGACGACTGGTCTTTTTGTAAACGCCCAGTTCAGGATGTGTTTTGATGAGTTCAGTAAAATTATAGGGTACTTGATGAATATTTTTTGGATGCATAAGGCTCTTTGAATAAAGGCAAAGATAGGGCTTCAAAACGAGTAAGGTTCACATGGAGCTCGAGATCTGACCTTAATCTAAAACACCACGGTAGGCCTGTGAAATCGACTTATGTTCCAATAATGTTTGTTTGTTGTGAACATACTTCATTAGGTTTGAGATAACTTGTTTACGCTGGAGCGAAGTCAAGTGCTTGTAGGCGGGTTTAGGAACTCGAAGCTCCCACTGGGTTCCAATAGCATTATCGAGGGCAATGCGCAAATAGGTATGATCTTCTAAAGGAAGTTCAGGATACTGACTTAACAACGCTTTAGGGAGTTGTAAAAAATACGATTTATAGGTAGCGGTCATGTCCATATTCAGGTAATTGTTTCGAGTTCAATTAATTTGAGATATTTGGTCTTTTTTACATAAGATCGAAGTATGATCCCTGTATGATAGGAATGTTGTTGCTTTTCTATAAAAGGTTCAAGATCTATGGCATTGCTTATTGATGTTGCGTCCTCTACAAATCCATAGCCTTGTAATAGTCCATCTTCTATAAGAATAAACGCATTTTCGTCTTGTGTTCGCCCTTTCTCCTTAATGATATAACTCGCTTTATTCTCTTGTAAATTGGCAATGGCCTTCTTTACACGTTCATTGTAATTGGCTACTTCTTCTTCTTGTTTGCATATCCCTTTGCAATTAGTGAGTCGATAATGAGAACAACCTTCATGGGTTTCCTGAAGGCAACAAAAGCGTGGGCAAAGTTCAAAAAATTCACAAAGTTCCATGAGTCGTTCAGTGGC
>JBLHXM010000087.1:0-14541 GCA_047630395.1 Dokdonia sp. | reverse complement strand
CCTGAAAGATCTTCGCGAGCATCTGGCTCTGTGAGCCCTAAGGCATCTGCTTCTAGTAGGATTTCTGAAAAGTCTTTTTCTTCTTTCGAAAAGGTGTTGAATAAATAGCTCAAGGAACCAGAAAAAACCCCTCTAATTTTGCGTATTTCTTCACCACTCTGATGTAAATTCTTAATCGTTTCAATAATTGGCAGGCCTGCTCCAACATTGGTTTCATAGTGAAACTGCTTTTTATGTAGATCCAAGGCTTCTCTCAATTCGAGATAAAACTCATAGGAGAGCGTATTGGCAATTTTATTGGCAGTGACGATATGAAAACCGTTTTCAATGAGTGACAGGTAGTTGTTTACAAATAGCGGGCTGGCGGTTACATCTACGGCAATATACTGCACCTCTGATGCAGCAGACCCAGAAGATTTGGCGTCGAGTATCGTCTTTGTTATGAGTTTATTTTTAAAAGCAAAGACATCTTCCAAAGTATATGGATCGCTATCTGCTTCAAAATCGGCGTTCCAAGTATCACTAACTGCTATATCAGAAAATAAGATCAAGCTAGAATTTGCAATGGCAAAAACATTGATTTTTATACCGTTGGTATTCGTATCAGAACGATCATTGAAGCTTGTAATCTGTTTGAGAAGGGTACTACCCACATTCCCAATACCAAAAATGGCGATATTTAGTGTTGTTGACATAGTATGTTTGAAAAAATGGGTTTAATAATCGTTTCTAGTTGCTCATACTCTATGAGGAAAGCATCGTGGCCATGGATAGATTTAATCTCGTGATACGTAGCTGCTATATTAGCTTCCTGTAGCTTCAGATACGTATCGTATATTTCGTCTGCCAAAAAAAGTCCGTCAGAATCTATGGATACCAAATGCACTTTGCATTGCAGACTTTCAAAAACTGTTCGCACCTCACTGACTCCAGCCGTTATATCTGCGCTTCCGAGTAAATGATTCATAAGCCTATAGGAATGAATAGAAAACCGTTCTTCTAAACGTTTTCCATGATGGAGCAGCCAACTTTCGATACTATACAAGCTACCATCCGTTGTTTTGGAGCGTTGAAACTTAGCTTTAAAGGAAGCGGGAGTTCTATAAAAAGTCATGGCATGCATACGAGCATCATGGATAGGCTTGAGTGAATTATGGAGTATCTGCTCTTGAATGCAACACTGTGCTACTACCCAATCGGTGGCTTTCCAGTCGGAAGCAATTGGAATGAGATGCTGTACAAGTTGCGGTTGTGATACTGCCAATTCCCAAGCAATTTGTCCACCTAAAGAACCTCCTACAACCGCAAACAACTGCTTTATTTTAAGCGATTTGATTACTTCATACTGCAGGCGTGCCATATCATAATTATTAAAAGCCTTGTAATTTTCTATGATATATTTTGATGAACCACCATATCCATTACCAGGAATGTCGATGGCCAAAATGGTAAAGCAATCGGTATCAATAGCTTTGTCTTTGCCTATCAATGCGCTCCACCAGCCTTGTTTACCAGTAACAGACGAATTCCCTGTGAGCGCATGATTCACTAATACAACAGGAGCTGTATGTAGTGGTTCGCCAAACAACTGATAGGTCATCACCAAATTACGGTGGTGACCCGTCTGTGTTTGAAAATTTAGGACAGAATGTGATTTTAGTGCCATCCGTATTGAATTATACGAGAACCTCGCGATCCACCTTGGAAAATGCCGCGATGAGATCACTTTTAAGATCATTAATATCCTCGAGACCTACTGACAATCGAATCAGATCTTGCGTCACGCCCGTTGCCGCTTGTTGGACTTCGTTGAGTTGCTGGTGGGTAGTACTAGCAGGATGTATGATGAGAGATTTACTATCCCCTATATTAGCGAGCAGTGAAAATAATTGAGTTTCATTAGCAATAATTTTAGCACTTTCAAAACCACCTTTCACTCCAAAAGTTACAACACCACTTTGTCCTTTTGGCAAGTATTGGTCAGACAACTTCTTATATGCGCTACTCTCCAAACCTGGATAGTTCACCCAAGCGACCTCTTCTTGCTGTTCTAGCCATTGTGCTAGGTTGAGTGCATTTTCAGAATGTTTTTGAATACGTAGGTTTAATGTTTCTAAACCTTGAATAATTTGAAAAGCATTGAACGGACTCAGGGCTGCTCCATGATCCCGTAGGCCCTCGATACGGGCTTTGGTGATAAAGGCAGCAGGGCCGAGCACCTCGTGATACACAAGTCCATGGTAGCCAGGAGAAGGTTCGGTAAACTCAGGAAATTTTCCTGAAGACCAATCAAAAGTACCTGCATCAATAATGGCACCCCCTAGGGCGGTACCATTTCCATTGATATACTTACTTAAGGAGTGGATAACGATATTAGCTCCATATTCTATAGGGTTTAAAAGTGCGGGTGTTGCTACGGTATTGTCTACGATAAGAGGGACTTTGTACGCTTTCGCGAAAGCGGAAATCTTCTTAATATCGAGTACGTCTAATTTTGGATTCCCTAAGGATTCTATAAAAAAGGCACGTGTATTTTCTTGCGCTGCGGCCTCAAATTGCTTTGGGTCTGAAGGGTCTACAAAGGTCGTGGTGATACCAAAGCGAGGCAAGGTCACGCTGAGCAAATTGTACGTACCCCCATACAAACTACTGGACGCCACAATATGATCTCCAGAGCGCAGTAAAGTAAGCAGCGTCGTATTGATTGCCGCTGCACCAGATGCTGTGACAACAGCCGCCAAGCCACCTTCTACTGCAGCCAGACGCTTTTCTAAGATATCATTTGTAGGATTGTTAAGTCGGGTGTAAATGAATCCCGCTTCGGTAAGATTGAATAGATTGGCCGCATGATCTGCATCCTTAAACACATAGGCGGTGGATTGATAAATAGGAACCGCTCGTGTTCCTCCAGTGAGTGTTGTGTCGTGTCCGGCATGCAACGCTTGTGTTGCTAATTGATGTGTACTCATTTTTCTATTTCTTGAGTTTAATAATGTCCCGTCGCTTCGTGCGAACGGATTAAAAACAAAAGTCAAATACCCCAAAAGTGAGGTCTCGAAAGAAAAATATTATAAGAAAAAAACATGGCAAGTACGGAATGTACTTACGCGATGTTATCTATCTCTACCTCCAAAAATGACTGGCTGTATGAGTAGAATGCAGCACCTTCTTTCTAAGTGAAAGGGTTGCTAAGGCTTCATCGGGTCTAATCCCTCTGCCTTTCTTGATAACATTTCAATAAATCGTTGAACTTCTTGAGCACAAATATTGCAATACTAAAAGGACAAATCCAAACAAAATCAGAAAAATTTTCTATAAAATGACACATTAACCTTTAAACATGAAAATATATCTATTAAATATTGATATAGAAGAAAATATACAATATAACATTGTTTTCAGTTAGGCAACTAAAGAGGTCTCACCTATGACAATTAAATAGCTGCCAGATGAAGTCCGCATTCTTGTCTGTCGCTCGGTTTAGTGGGATCGTAGTAGTTCACCTCTTTCGGTAGATTGTGCACGCTCAGGTATTCGTCTATTTGTGTTTCAGTGAAATAGAAAAAAGGACTCACTTTTAACAATCCTTGCTGCGAGGTGCTAAAAATATCCAAGCCTTCTCTCAAGGAAGTTTGGTGCTTACGGATATTTGTAAACCACAGATCCGGTTGATGAAGAGCGAATGCTCTTTGCAGCGGTTCTATTTTTACAATATCTGTAAAGGCTGTGCGTGACTTTGCATCACTCAAACCTGATGCAAAACGTACATCTAAGTAAGCCTTGGTGCGCTGAGGCGTGAAAATATGTAGCTGTAACTCCAACTGCGCTTTTAGCTTTTGCGAAAAGAGATAGGTCTCTTTGGTATTGTACCCACTATCACCCCAAAGCACGGGAACATCTTTTCGGATGCTTGAGAGCGCATATAACAATGAAGCGCTCGTAGGTCCAAAATTGGTCGTAATAATAGGTCTAGTGCCCTTGCTCAGGGCGAAACAAATTATTTCTTGAGGACTACTATGGTGATGTTGGGCATTATATGCCTGAATTTCTTGAGAGGTAATCATGCAATTGTATATCGGAAATGAATGTACAAAAATAGTATAAATATCATCACCCTAGTAAGTTGGTAGACTACTAATTTTAATATTCCATTCAAAAGTACATATGCATGTCACAACTTTCTAAGTCCACTCATTATTGTTCAACATTTATAAAGATCCTTACGTTTATAAAGTATCGGGATAGCAGTGCGTATACATACTTCTAGAGACAACCACTACGGACATTTGTTTGTTACTAAATAACCGCAAATCACTCCAAACACCTACAATAATTAACTAGCCCGAAAACACTATTGCCGAATCTAAAAGTTTAATTACCTTTGTTCTCATAATAGAGGAAAGATTTGACTGCTTGCAACCTCCCAAAAAAATGCCTAAAACCAACAACATACTTTAACAGTTCTGTTGTTATGATTCTACCGTTCACTCGTCAAATCGACTTTCTCATCAAATTAAATACAGTTAATGGCCTATTTATTTACTTCAGAGAGTGTATCTGAAGGACACCCAGACAAAGTAGCAGATCAAATTAGTGATGCACTTATTGACAATTTTTTAGCCTTTGATCCAGACAGTAAAGTTGCCTGTGAAACATTGGTAACTACGGGGCAAGTATTCCTTGCCGGAGAAGTTAAAAGTAATGCATACCTCGATGTGCAAAAGATTGCGCGTGAAGCCATTCGTAAAATTGGATATACCAAAGGAGAGTATATGTTTGATGCCAATTCCTGTAGCGTCCTTTCGGCGATTCATGAACAATCAGACGATATTAATCGCGGTGTAGATCGCGATACCAAAGAAGAACAAGGTGCTGGAGATCAAGGAATGATGTTTGGATATGCAACCAAAGAAACGGCAAATTATATGCCTATTGCTTTAGACTTATCCCACAAAATTCTTATTGAACTGGCCGATTTACGTCGTGAAAGTGATGAGATCACGTATCTACGACCTGATTCCAAGAGTCAAGTAACTATTGAATATAGTGACGACAATGTACCACAGCGTATTGAGGCGATTGTAGTTTCTACTCAGCACGATGACTTTGACGAGGACGAAACGATGTTAGCTCGTATTCGTAAGGATATTGTAGACATCTTAATTCCCCGTCTAGTGGCAAAGCTACCAGAAAAAGTAGCTGCCTTATTCAATGACGATATTAAATACCACATCAATCCTACAGGTAAATTTGTAATTGGTGGCCCTCATGGAGATACTGGACTTACAGGACGTAAGATTATTGTAGACACCTATGGAGGCAAAGGTGCTCATGGTGGTGGTGCTTTCTCAGGAAAGGATCCAAGTAAAGTAGATCGCTCTGCGGCCTACGCAACGCGCCATATTGCCAAGAACTTAGTTGCAGCTGGGGTAGCAGACGAACTTCTCGTTCAAGTTTCATATGCTATTGGAGTAGTAGAGCCTATGGGAATTTTTGTAGACACCTACGGAACCTCAAACCTTGATTTAACCAATGGTGAGATTGCCGATAAGGTTTCTGAGTTATTTGATATGCGACCATCTGCTATTGAGTCTCGTTTAAAGTTACGCTCACCAATGTACAGTGAAACTGCTGCATACGGACATATGGGACGTAAAAATGAAACAATCACAAAGACCTTTGAGCGTTTTGACGGAAGCACAAAAGATGTTGAGGTAGAACTCTTTACATGGGAAAAATTAGATTATGTAGATCAGGTGAAAGCTGCTTTTGGCTTATAGTTGAATCCGATATATAGCTCAAAAACCCTGGCCAAATGGTCGGGGTTTTTTATTACGTACTATATTCCTAACCGCCACAAGGAGGTACGAAAGTACATTATTCAAAAACAATCCTATCAATCTCAATTTCAAAAGCTGTTGGAGCCTTTGTATTAGAAATAAATCCGAGACGTATGATCTTACTCAGGTCTGCGGTATCTGGATGCCCCGACAATTTTCTTCCTAAACGATAGGTCTCAAAATCGGTAAGTTTAAAAGTTACTGTTTGCCATTCTCCACTTGTAATTGGGAGGTTCGCTTTATAGTTGGCTCTCCAAAACTGTCTGTATTTGGTGAGCGTAAACCCAAAATCTTGGCCTGTGGATCGATAACGAACCGACACCTTTTCATAAGACGACAGGTCATAGTCTCCGTACGATGTGCGCAAGGAAGCAAACCCGCCATTATTCTCTAAAGACACTTTGCCTTTGAACAGTATACTAGTATCGGTCATTGTCGCATCCCCTTCTGAAAGGCCGCCCATGACACCATCAAGCACGACAAACCAGTTATCGCAGGTATCACAAGAGGTTCCAAAATCAAAAGTCAAGGCAGGCATAGCGGTAAAGAGCAATAATACTAAGACGTATTTCATAGTATTTTCTTTTAAAGATACGCTTTCGCGAAAGCGAAAACCATGGTATTATTAGAGTTTTAACGTTATACGATCCTTTTCATTTTTTTCTTATAATAGCGATCAATGAATATTTGATTAATAAAAAGCATCATAAAAATAAAGCGGGATAGCCCCGGAAAAATCAATGCACAGATAGCCGCAATGATCCAGACGGCAACAACGTTGATCCCTCTCGATCGATACCACTTATAAATAAGTACATGGAATCCATTACACTTAGGTTCCTTACGATAGATATACCACATCATAAGGAGATTGAACACTCCTATTAAGGTTAGGTTTAAACAATAGAAGATAAAAGGCCCAGCAAGTCCAAAACCATTTACATACATCGCTGTTGAAAATGGCAGGAGCACTACACTTAACAAGAAGAAAATATTGAGCCAAAGCAGTTTATTATCAAACTCGGATACATATTTCATAATCTTAAGATGTCCTAACCAATAAAGTGCGCTCACCAAGAAGCTTACCAGTAACCCAATAAATGCAGGAATACGATTGGATAACACCTCACCAAAGGCCGTTGTGCTCAATTCCTGACTAGTGGGAACCGCCACCTCTAGAATAAGGAGCGTCATCACTATAGAAAATACAGCATCACTAAAATTAACTACTCGATTCTTATTATACGTTATTTCATCCATAGGTCTAATGTACATAAATGTTGAAAATGATACATAAAAAAAAGCGATGGCTTCTAACCATCGCTTTCTGAACTGTCTCTTATTGTAGTGGGCGATCTTTTTACAAATTATATTTTACAGTAAACATTGCAATACGTGGTTGTACAAAGTACTCCGTATTTCGAATGGAAATATCATTCACACTGTTATTACTTATAACATCTACGTCCAATAAATTGGTCGCTTGAATACGGAATTCCCATTGACTATCTGGTTTTTGATAGTACAGATTTGCTTCTAAGAAAGAATACATATTATCAATTTCGGTCGTATCATCATCATCGTCGTAGTTATACAAACTCCAATCAGCACCAAATGTAAATCCTTTTAAGAAGTTGATTTCCATATTGGCAAATGGACGATTGGTTGTAAACGTACGATCGGTTATACCGTTATCCGAATTTGTGATATTATGATTATACCCGATCTCAAAATTAGGGGCATCTTTAAAGTTAGTCTCAGCACTTGTTTGATAATTCTGAGTGATATTTTTTGTGTTCCGCGCAGCACCGTTAATAATGTTATTCAGGTCACTGTATGAACCATTCGCGCTTAGATTGAGCTTCCATTTCTTAAAACGTTTAGAAAAACGAGCGTTTCCGCTAAAAGTTTCATCGGCAAAATTGGTGTTATTTACCACCGTGGTCACCTGGTTAATTCCTGAAAAATCTCCAGATGTTTTAATAGGATCCACACGTTTTGTGTAATTAACGCCTCCAAACAAACTCGTAAAATTAAACATGCTAAAACTAAAATAGTTTAAGCTCGCCGTATGAAATATCGCATTTTCAATCTCGCGATTCCCTCTAAAAAGGCTGTTGTAATTATTGAGCAACAATCCTTCTGCAAAGTTATTTACATCTGTATATTGAGCTGTCATTTGATAATTTGCACGTAGACTCTTTCCTTGTGAAAATTGTACTACGGTAAAGAGGTCGGGTAACGCCAGCCAATCATTTTTTTCTGTCGTAATCCCTAACTGCTCACTTTTAGTTCCGTAATTATGTAGTGTCAATCCCGGTGTAATGGTGAAAATTCCAGTTTTCACCTTATAATGCAAACCTAAAAACACATCGCTAAAATTAAATTTCACATCATTCCCAATCGCATCTCCATCTAGGTTTGCCGTCAAAGGATCCTGAACACCACCCGCTAAAAGCTGGAATAAACTAGAATCAAAATTCTGTGAACTTAAGGTCGTTCCTAATGTAAAATTCAAGTTGCTTTTATCATTGAGAATGTAGTAGTAATCTACTTTGGCGTCTAATTTATTACTTTGGACATTCTTATTTTGATTGAGATCATACAAACCATTTAACCCTATTTGAAAAGGTATAGTGCTTACAAAGGCAGGGTTATCTAGACCATCAGGCATGTCTATGTCAAAATCATCATTCCGCTGCGTAAAAGGTTCTTCATCTAAACGCGCTCGGTAGAACGGGTTTTCATCGGCATACAAATGTCTTAAGGTTCCTGAAAATATATTTTTGTCATCAAGGGTATAGTAGAGATTGACATTCTGATTTATAGAGAAAGGTTCATTCTCCTTATTTTGATCTGTGATATCTTCTTGTATGTCCATACCATTATCGATAATACTCAAACCATCAGAAAATTCTGTTTGACTAGATTTCTTAGCCAGCACATCATAGTCAAATTGCAAACGAGCACTTGGCTTATAGATAGAACTAAACTTGACCATACCTAATTGGTTACGTTGATCGCTTACCTCATCAAAGCCTTGTGTAAATCCATCATTAATAAAGGTATTTAAGGAGTTATTAATGAAACTAGTGCTGTTATCGCTATACAAAGCAAATCCACTAACGTCCCATTTTGGCGTTGCTGCGTAGGTAAAATTGACGGCGGCAAAGTTGGTTTCAATATCATTGGCCCTGTTATTCTGTGCCGTTAAGAATCCTAATCCGCCATCAGAGATATTAAAAGAGGTACCGCCTCGTTGATTAAAGTTTCTAAATCCTCCAGTAAAATTGCGGTAATCTCTAGCGGTAAAAGGAACCTCACCCGTATTGTTAAAATCAGTGATAATATTGACACTTCCTTTAGGACTGTAGTAAAATAGTTTCGGTTTCACCAAATATCTTCCTTTCTCCCCGTCTCCAGCTCCAGCAGTCAGTTCTCCAAACCAAAAGTTCTTCTTCCCTTCTTTGAGCCTCAAATTAATCGCAATATTATCCTGATCATTCCCAAGTCCGCGCATTTGAGACACTTCATTATAGTTTTTCAAAACCTCTACTTTCTTCAAGGCGTCTGCAGGAATATTTTGTGTAGCCAGTTTGGTATCACCATCAAAGAAATCTTTTCCTTCAATCATTACTTTGGACACCACCTTTCCTTCTACTTCTATCTGTCCATCATCATTGATCTCTATGCCCGGGAGTTTTTTCAAAACATCCCCTAGTTTCCTTTCGTTTCCATTGGTAAAACTGTCGGTATTATAAACGATCGTATCACCTTTGATACTTACGGGCATTTCATACACGAGTTCTACATCGTCTAATTGATTTGGGTCTGACTTCAACACAAAGTCTTTGGTCATGTCTTGAGCATCTTCGGTGACTGCAAATTCTACAAGTTCAGACTTCAGGCCTAAGTAACTAATTTTAAGGTCATAGGTATTTCCTGAAGTAAGATCGAGTCTATAACGACCTTGTCCATCTGTAATCCCATAAGATTCCAAGGTACCTTCGGCTTTGTTAGATGCAATTACATTTGCAAACTCTAGTGGATTGCCAATGCTATCTTTGATCACACCTCTTAGCTCAATGCTTTGCGCAAAAGCCCCTGTTGACATCGCAAGGAGCAATGTCAAAATACAATTTCGTATTGTCATTTTGATTTGTTTGATTGGTTGTACGCTTTCCTGCCTACCGTACAGGCAGGTGCGAAAGGGCACTTATACATATTTATAGGCGATTAAAATCGTCTACCTCCTGAGCTACCTTTACGTTTACTTCCGCCGTAACGATCGGCCATCTCTTTTGCTTTTTCTTCGACAATTTTGACATAGGCCTCTCTAGTTACTTCCTTTCCTTTGGAAGGCACTTCGATGATGACTTCCTCCTTAGGATTCAGTACTACCTTTGTACATAACATTACCGTATTATTGGTGCTAAGCTCCAAAATCAATCCTGGCAAACCACCAAATTCATCTGGACCATGAGAAGCAGGGATCATAGGGGTATACCAGGCTGTAATCGTTTCAGTTTTTGGCTCCTCTTCTTCTATTACTTCAACTTTGGCACTAGCGGTATCTGTGGAGTCTGCTTTTTTATCACGTGCTTTTTGAGCATCTTGAGCTCGGCGCCCCATTCGGCTCCACATGTTTTGCTCAATATCTCGAGTAGCAACTGCCTTAAAAGCAGGGTACTGCCCAATCATTTTACTTTCTTTTACCAGCACCCATTCTAGCGCATTAATGGTGTCTTTTACAAGAAAAGTTTTCCCCATCATATTATTCTCTCGTGCATATGCTTTGGTCGCTGCATTTTTATAAATACCCCCTTGCGTAAAGCCTCCACCCCAGCGACCTCCACCTTGTCCTGGTGCCGCTAATTTTTCTTCTTCCTTATAAAAGGATTCATCATTTGTAAAGCTGAGCGTATATTCCTTTTCCAAGAAATTCTTCATACGGTCCATGATTTGCTTTTTACGCTGCTCCGTCATTTGCTGCCCCCCTCTATTAAAACGAGACATATCCATGGTCGTTTTAGTTTTATAGGTTGCAACTCCCTGAACTTTCTGAGCATACATAGGAAATACCATAAAGCAAATTGCACACAGTATTCCAATATTTTTCAAAGTCGTTGTCATCTTCATTTGTTTAATAATATCATCTATTTTTAGACTTTAAAATTAAACTAAAGTTTAACCGACCCTGAATATTTAAGAAGAAATTGTGAATTCAAGCACAATATCAACCTCCAATGCGAATAGACATCGTATGACCTTCCTCTCCCTTCTTTCGCTTCCCGCCCATGCGATCCATCATCTCTCTGGACTTTTCTTCAGAGATCTGAGTATACTCTTCTTGGCTCACTTTTTTCCCTTTACTTGGGATATTAATGACAATAGGATCTTTAGGGTTTAGAACCACCTTGGTGCACATCATGGACATTTTTCCATCATTCACTTCCAAAATCAAGCCAGGCAATCCCCAAAATTCATCAGGCCCATGTTGCATTGGAATATCTAAGGTGTACCAAGCCGTAACTTCACGGGTCACCATCTTTGTCGTTTCCTTTTCCTCTCCATCAACATTTTCAAAGGAGTGTTCTTCATTTTCCTCCGTCCAAGTTGCCTTAAAGCAGGTATAATGACCAATATTTTTAGTCTCCTTTACCAAAATCCAATTGGGTTTTTCCAGTACATCCTCAATCAAAAACTGCTTCCCCATAAGATCACTTTGCACAGTATAGTTCTTATCAGTAATATTCTGATATCGAATATCGCGATTCCCTGATATCATAATCACCATTCCGTTACTTGAAGGGGCTTTGGGTTTATCCAATTCTGCCTCCTGTTCTTGCCAAAGCGCCTCTCCCTTATTAAAAGTAAGATCATACTTGCGTTGAAACTGCTTTCTCAATTGCTCTTGAATACTCTTATTCATTTCACTGGTCATGCCCGAAGCACTATCTAGTTCTAATTCAACGTGACGTTGTGTTTGATAGGTAGCCACTCCTTGCAAATTTTGAGCGGTAGCTTTCGCGAAAGCAAAAAGCAACACCAACATAGCTAAAATTAAATTTCTCATTAGGTTGTATATTTTATTGAACAGTACAAAGATGTCAAAAAACACCATTGCCTAGCGTTAACCAATGTTAACGAGTGTTAACCGATTTGGCAACGGCTTTCTAACCACCTACTTTTGAAACATGCAAGAAAGACACTACAAGACCGTATTGTATTTTATAAGCGGCGTTATTCTAATGACACTCGCTATACAGGTGTACTGGAACTATAAGAATTACCAAGTAGGCAAACAGCAATTCATCAATGATGTTCAGGTGAGTTTAGACAATGCTGTGGATCGTTATTATATTGACCTCGCCACTGAAAACACCATAGGTTTTGCTTTAGACGATAGCACAAAAGTACTCATGATAGATAGTCATGGCACTACCGAAGGACGATTGGATTCTTTCAATAATGATCTTGATTTGAAAGGTTTGGAAGCTATTTCTATTCTTAATAGTCATTCCATACATATTGGAGACTCTTTGTTTCCAGAGGATATGGAATTACGAATAGACCGTAGTTTTTCACACCCCTTAGAAGACAGTCTTTACAAAAAAATCACCAAGGCTACTAATAGTAAGGATCACAGCACATCGATTTCAATATTTGGCGGCGGAGACCGATTGTCAGACACCTTACTAACGCAATGGACTTCCAATGACTCTCTTAAAAGAGGTGCTGTACAATGGTATTTAGGAGATTCCCTACATCGAGACAATGCTTTGGCCAGATTAACTTCTAGGGTAATATTTTCTATCGCTTCAGACACTTTAGAATTAGAGAACATGAATGCCTTGGTCAAAGAGGAGCTGTTACGAAAACGCATTGATGTAGATTACGGAATTAGCTTTCTAGGTCCTAAAGGTGAGCAGTTTTCGAATATGGAGGTCATCAATTCGACCCTCTTAAAAACCAGTTCAAAATCAGCATATCTACCTGGTAATAGTTCGCTACAACTATCCTTCACCAATGGGACCGCGATCATTCTAAAAAACAATCTTCTGGGTATTCTCTTGAGTTTTGTGTTAATGGCAGCCGTTATTGGAAGTCTTCTCTATCTATTGCGTATCATCCGAGAACAGAAACAACTGGCCGAAATCAAAAATGATTTTATCAGCAATATGACGCATGAATTCAAAACTCCGATAGCAACCATCGGTGTAGCATTGGAAAGCATCCAGCATTTTAATACATCTAATGACCCCGAAAAGACAAAGAAATATATTGATATGTCTTCCCAGCAAATTGGAAAACTCAATGTGATGGTAGAAAAACTATTAGACACTGCGACTCTAGATCGAGATGCACTGGCGCTGGACAAACAAGAAAGTAATCTAGCCGATTTACTAGAAGGAATCTATCAAAAATATAGACAGACGTATGAGGAGAAAATCATTACCTATGAAAGTAATGCCGATCAAGTGCGGGCTTCTATAGATGCTTTTCATGTTGAAAATGCAATAGATAATATCATTGATAATGCGGTTAAATACGGAGGAGAGACTATTGATATCAAACTAGGAAAAGCCAAAAAAGCGGTACTTATTACTATTAAAGATAGCGGCCAAACACTGACTAAACCTCAGGTGTCGCAGATTTTTGAAAAATTCTATCGCGTCCCTAAGGGCAACACACATGATGTCAAAGGGTTTGGCATTGGATTGTATTACACAAAGACTATCATTGAGAAGCATGAAGGTACGATAAGTGTAACTACGTCCCCTACAACTTTTAAAATCACCTTGCCGTATGCCTAAGATCAAACTCATACTCGCCGAAGACGAGCCTGCTCTCGGTCAGATTGTCAAAGAAAGTCTCGAAACTCGGGATTTTGAAGTGACTTTGTGTGCAGATGGTATGCAAGCGCTTAAACAATATCAGAAAGAGCCACCCGCTTTATTGATACTGGATGTGATGATGCCCAAAATGGATGGATTTACATTAGCCAAAGAAATTCGCAGCGTGAATGACACCGTTCCCATTATCTTTTTAACAGCCAAATCTCAAACTTCCGATGTGGTGGAAGGGTTTAGTATTGGCGGGAATGATTACTTAAAAAAACCATTCAGCATTGAAGAATTGATTGCGCGCATCAACAATCTACTCCACCGAAGCTTGGAACAGAAAAAGGCAGAAACCATTGCTATTGGTAATTATGTCTTCGATTTTCCAAAACAAGTATTACGCTTTCGCGAAAGCGAGCAAAACCTTACCCATCGAGAATCGCATTTGCTTTTTCACTTATGTAAAAACAAAAACCAAGTATTAGATCGCTCACTCATCCTCAAAAAATTATGGGGTGATGATGACTTCTTTAATGGAAGATCTATGGATGTTTTTATCACTAAATTGAGAAAGAAACTCAAAGATGATCCTAATATATCTATCGTGAATGTGAGAGGGTATGGATACAAACTCATTTGTTAAACCCCATAAAAGGGGTGGTTGTTCCTGAAAAAAATGAAACTTTTTCTGTGCATTTTTTTCAGGAACTTTCCGTTTTCATACCCGCTTTTTAATGGAAGATCTATGGATGTTTTTATCACTAAATTGAGAAAGAAACTCAAAGATGATCCTAATATATCTATCGTGAATGTGAGAGGGTATGGATACAAACTCATTTGTTAAACCCCATAAAAGG
>JBLHXM010000086.1:0-14616 GCA_047630395.1 Dokdonia sp. | reverse complement strand
CTAGTTTTTATTTTACAGACACTGCGTTCTGCAACGATTGTTTCTGCTATTTTAGGAGCATTTCTTAGCTCTCCATACTGCCAAAGCACACGCTTAAGCTCCTCCTCCTCATACTTATTGACTACATGATACGCAGACAACGTATCACTTTGATTCATTCTCATATCGAGCTCACTCTCAAAACGGGTAGAAAAACCACGTTCGGCAACGTCAAATTGATGTGAAGAAACTCCAAAGTCTCCCAAAATACCATCAACTTGTTTAAAGCCATGAAAGCGCAGAAAGCGTTTGATATATCTAAAATTTTCAGGGATCAAGGTAAATCTTGGATCGTCTAAAGCATTTTCTTGAGCATCTTGATCTTGATCAAAAGCCAGTAATCTGCCATTGGGACCGAGTCTACTTAATATTTCTTTTGAATGTCCGCCACCACCAAAGGTCACATCGACATATACTCCATCTTCTTTGATATTGAGACCATCTACAGTCTCACGAAGCAATACAGGGTTATGATAATCCATCAGGTACATCAGTATCTCCCATCACCTCCTCGGCTAGATCGGCAAAATCCAAGACCGCATCATCGATGGCTTTTTCATATAATTCTTTATCCCAAATCTCAACAATATTAATAGCAGCATTCACCACTATTTCTTTTTTAAGACCTGCAAAAACACTTAAATCCTTTGATACCAAAATCCTTCCAGTAGCATCGACCTCTAAAGGTTTTACACCTGCATTAAATCGACGAATGAACTCATCATTCTTCTTGTTGAAGCGATTGAGTTTATTGACTTTTTGAGACAATGCATTCCACTCGGCTATTGGATATAATTCCAAACATTTTTGAAACACAGCACGTTTGAGCACAAAGCCCTGCTGAAGAACGGGGGCCAGTTGTTTCTTAAACGCTTGAGGCAACATTAAGCGGCCTTTAGCGTCTATTTTACACTCGTATGTTCCAATTAAATTAAGCACAGAAAACGGTTCAAATTTGCATTATAACTTCAAATATATGTGTTTTATTACCACAATTTACCACTTTCTACCACATTGTTGATAAGTTTAGCCCTAAACGGCGGTTATCAACAGTGTTTTCAACAGTTTGATAGCGGAGCAGAACTATCACAAAATGCTTTACGTTGTTCGTTTTCCAACTCAAATTTCGACACAACAGGGCGCATCAAATTCCAATTAAAAAAGATCTTACAAAAAGTCTTCTCCTGCCTTAATATTCTACTTGTAAAGCTTTTATAAGTTTTAAGACCAATACAAGAGAAATACCTATCTTTGCCGCTCAGCTTTGGGCTAACCAATTATGACACATAACTTAATCACCGAAGGAAAATTTACCTACCTAGAAGAAGGCGAAGGCACGCCGATCATTATTTTACACGGACTTATGGGAGGTCTGAGTAATTTCGATGCCGTTACCCATTTTTTTGTAAGCAACGGATTTAAGGTGGTTATTCCTGAACTCCCTGTATACTCTATGCCCCTTATCAAAACAGGCGTAAAGAGTTTTGCAAAATACCTTAAAGAGTTCATAGATATGAAAGGCTATGACCAAGTGATTCTCCTAGGAAATTCTATGGGAGGTCATGTGGGTCTCTACCACACTAAAGAATATCCAGAAAAAGTAAAAGGACTCGTAATTACCGGAAGTTCGGGACTTTATGAAAGTGCGATGGGAGAGAGTTACCCTAAGCGTGGTGACTATGAATATATCAAGAAGAAAGCTCAGGGTGTTTTTTACAACCCAAAGATAGCTACAAAGGAAATTGTAGATGAAGTGTACGATACTGTAAATGATCGCAATAAGCTATTAAAAACCTTAGCAATCGCCAAGAGCGCAATTCGTCATAATATGGCACAAGATCTTCCAGATATGCACACGCCTACCTGTATCATTTGGGGAAGACAAGATGGAGTTACCCCTCCTGAAGTAGCCGAAGACTTTAATAAATTACTGCCAGATTCAGATCTCTTTTGGATCGACGAATGTGGTCATGCTGCCATGATGGAGCAACCAGACGCCTTCAATCAAATTTTGCTAGACTGGCTCGTTAAACGCAAATTCTAAATTCCCTTTTATTATGAAAATTAAATCGGCTGAATTTGTGATAAGCAACTCAGAAGTTGAACGTTGTCCAAATGTAAACATTGCGGAATATGCCTTCATAGGGCGATCGAACGTAGGTAAATCTTCGCTCATCAACATGCTTACTGATCGGAAAAATCTTGCAAAAACATCTGGACGACCTGGGAAAACGCAATTGATTAATCATTTTTTGATTAATCAAAATTGGCACCTCGTTGATTTACCTGGATATGGATATGCCCGGGTTTCAAAGACCGCCAAAAGAACATTTCAAAAATTTATCACCAACTACTTCGAACAACGGGAGCAGATGATTTCGGCTTTTGTATTAGTTGATTGTCGCCACGAACCTCAAAAGGTAGATATGGATTTTATGGAATATCTTGGAGAACATGAGATTCCATTCTCTATCATATTTACCAAAGCCGACAAGGTTAAACCTAACGCTTTGGAGCGCAATATTGAGCACTACAAAGAGACTTTACTGGCAGGTGTTTGGTTTGAATTCCCCAACTACTTCGTGAGTAGTGCTACCCATGGCAATGGCCAAGAAGCGATTCTCAATTATATTGGTGAAATCAATGATAATTTGAAATTAAACTAGTCGAATCCTAAAAATCTATCACGCTTTTGACTGTATCCACAAGCATGTCTAGCGTGTCAATTTCAGTAAACCTTTCAGCAGAAATCCCTATTTCTAGTCCATTTTCATTTTGAACTAGTAGTATTGGATATATATACTTTGGAAGCCACTTCGATGCAAATGCTTTTTTAAATTCATCTTTATGATAGAACTCCATAGGCACTTTGGATCTTTCTCTAAAGTCCTTCCAGACCTCATTTTCGCGAAAGCTACCAAAGGTCAAAGCACACAAAGCACAGCGATATGTGGACGGACTTACAACTTTATGCGCAGCATCTAACAAAGCATTTATTTTGCCCGACTGCGCATTATATACAAAGATGAGTTTCAAGGTGCTTTATATTTTGAGATACAATGACTATAGTTTGTCTTTATCCGTTTTTAGATCGAGGTGTTCAGCAAAGTAATCTGTAAAGTCCTTCATGGTATCAGCCATTTTATCATTTCCAGTTGCTCTTCTGAAGGAATCCGTCATCCCAACAAGCGTTTGATGAAAGAAAACCTGCATCTCATCTACGGGCATTTCCTTGGTCCATAAATCAATACGTATCGACTCCTGTTGATCGCCATCCCAAAGTGAAAGCAACATCGCTTTGGCTTCTTCATTTGCTACGCCTCCATCACGGGCTGTCCAAGCCATTTTTTCAGGAACACGATTTTCGTCTAGCTCGATTGCTATTCTTATATCTGAGGTGTTTTTTGTTGCCATATTAGGGTTTATATTTTGCGCTTGCAAAGATAACATCTGCAGGTTGAATAAGCATGGTTTTTAAGGGTATATCATTGTTTTTCATATAGGATACTATCATTTTATACCCCATAAATCGTCCCAATCGTCCTGGCGTCTCACTATCAAATTCTAAATAGAATTTTGAAAAAGGAGCAGGATCAATAAAACGAGACAATAAACTCCTATCCGTGTTATAAAGCAGTTCGCTAGCTACAAAATTTTGCCAAACGTTTCGCTCATTTTCAACTGCAAAATCGTATTCCTCTGAAGTATACCCAAACAGCTCTTGTAATTGTTTTTGAGGCAATAACTGCTCCATAAAGTACAACTGCTTCCCTTCATAAATCATCTGAGCTAGAAATGTGGGTGCCTGGGGTTTTAAGGTTTGCGCTTTCGCAAAAGCTGCCGCCACATCAACAACCAACTGCTCCTTTCTAAAATTTTTAGAATGATACTTAGCAACCCCTCCATAAAAATGGTGATCCTCACCAAGGTATGTATCCAAAGCAACGATAAGCAAGCTATCGACCAAAATCACTTTATTTCTATATTCAACCTCGGAAGTGATGGTTATCACTTTCGGCACCGTGGTTTCTGGATAATAATATTTAATATGCTTAAATAAACGCTCCAACTCCTCTTGCTCTAAATCCATGTCAGGAAAAACACGAGACACTTCATCCGTGAGTTCGCGCTGAAGACTATCTACCAATTTTCGATTCCAATAGGCATCCTCATATTGCTTCGCAAATAGATAGGGGTATTTCGCTTTCAATCCTTCAAGATCCTGAGTACTTGCTTTACCAAACTCTTGATCAAAACGCAGAATAGATACAGATACGTCTATTGCGTCTATTGCTTTGGTCATTTTAGTACCTGAATCGCAACTAAAAAACAAAAGTAAAATGGCCAACAGTCTTATTAATTTATACATAGGATTTGTATCTTTAAACGGTAAACGTAGGATTTTCTATTTCATTTTAAGAAAACAACGGTACGTCGCAAAAATAGTATATAATTCTCCTAAAAAAATCTTTTCATGCAAACAGAAAAAGTTGCCGATCATATTGTAAACTGGTTAAAGGAGTATGCAACCAAGGCAGGTATGCCAGGATTCGTTATTGGCATTAGTGGTGGTATTGATAGTGCACTTACGTCTACACTTTGTGCTATGACTGGATTGGAATTACTTTGTGTAGAAATGCCCATTCATCAGGACCCAAGACAAGTTTCCCGTGGAAAAGAACATATAGCTCAATTGAAAAGCCGATTCCCTAATGTCAGCAGTACAGTTGTCGATTTAACCACGGTTTTTGAAGAAATGAAGGCAGTACTGCCCGCAGTAGAAACCTCTGAACAGCTCCACTTAAGTCTTGCAAACACACGTGCGCGACTCCGTATGAGTACGTTGTATTACTTTGCAGGCTTGCATCGCTACTTGGTGGCAGGCACAGGAAACAAGGTAGAAGATTTTGGCGTTGGATTCTATACCAAATACGGAGATGGCGGAGTAGACCTGAGCCCTATAGCAGATCTTATGAAGTCAGAAGTTCGCGCACTTGCCGCTCAAGTAAAAGTCCCAAAAAGCATTCTAGCTGCAAAACCTACAGACGGTCTTTGGGGCGATGATCGGACAGATGAAGATCAAATTGGCGCTAGTTATGACCAATTAGAGTGGGCTATGAAACAAGATGAGACCGGTAAATCTCTGAGTAATTTTACAGATGAAGAACAGCGTGTTTTTGCGTTATATAAAAAATTAAACAAAGCAAATCTTCACAAGATGAATCCAATTCCTGTCTGCAATATCCCCATTAATCTGATAAATTAACCCGTTTGTCGATTAAATCTTTAAACATACGCAAAACGCACCTTTAGTTCGTACTTTGTATTAACGAAATCATATCCCCCGATTTTAACGATCAATTACCAACTAAAAATGGACAAAGTTTTAATCGCAGATCACCATCCGATTACGCGCAAGGGAATTACATCAATATTAAGAGCCGAAGAGAATTATGAAGTTGTAGGCTACATTAGCGACGGCAATGATCTTCTCAACTTCTTGACCAAAAATGAGGTTGACATCCTAATCTTAGAAATAGATATTCCTAATCTCAATAGCATTACGGCCATCAAAGCCATCAAGAGAGAATTTCCAAGTATCAAAGTATTTATCTTAAGCTGTCACCCTGAAGAGATGTATGCCTTGACCGCCATTAAATACGGTGCGGCGGGATATGTTTCTAAGACCTCCTCACTTCAGAAGGTATTGGATGCGATAAATCAAATACAACGGGGCGGCATTTACTTAAACGAAGACCTGAGTAGACGTCTTGTTGACCAAGGAAGTTCTAACCAAGGGCTTGCCTATAAGTACAAGCGTTTATCGAGTAGAGAGATAGAGGTGCTGACCTTACTCTCCAATGGAAGACGTAATAAGGAGATCGCTTCAGAACTTGATATTAATGAAAAAACGGTGAGCACCTATAAAATGAGATTGCTTAAGAAATTGGATGCCCAAAATGTAGCTGAACTAATTAAACACTCCCGTTTATTACAATCGGCGAGTATCTAATTAGCTTTTTGTAGAAAACACTCTTCCTAGTTTCTGACTAAGAAGAGTATTCAAATTCAAGTAATCCTTTATATCACTTAGTATTTCGCTGTTATTATTCTCGGCAGAGATAGTACTAGAAAGATCTTGTATTTTCTTACTGATTAGAAACCCTCGCAAACTAAGAATAGTTTCGGAAACGAGTTGAGCGATGGATTTGTCTTTCGTCTTCACATACACCTCTCGGTCTTCCCATCGATGGAGGAGGTACTTTTCTTCATTAAGGATGATGCTTGATATTTCATTAGATTCGTCCGGGCCTAATTCATTAATAAAATGCTCCACTTTAAAGGCTCCATCTCGATTGAGACGCTCCATAATCTTGGCATATAACGAACGAAACAACTCATTAGTGAATTCGACTTCATCGTCCTGCAAATCCAAGTATATTTTCTCAAAAACCTTTGAGGTATGAATCACAGGCTCCAATTCGAGACCGCCGTCTTCATTTTCCTTTAGGACAAGGTCTTCAAAATCTTCTTCTTCATTTCCGTATATCAGCAGGGCTTCAATTAATTTTCGCTCCAGGATATAGAGTACATCGACCTTTTCCGTTTTTAAAGGGGTGGCATCAGGGATTACTGAAAATGGCTCAGGGGCACTAGATTGGCCTTTTTTATCCGTCTCCTTCTTATTCTTTGTAAATATTTGAGCAAGCGTATTATATAATACTGCTTCCGAAATATCCATAATCCTAGAACATTCCTGCACATAAATCTCACGTTTGATCGTATCTGGTATTTTAGAAATACTTTCGACCATATCTCGCACTATCCCAGCTTTTTTGATGGGATCCCCTGCGGCATCCTTCATCAATAAATTTGCTTTATATTGAATAAAATCCTTAGCGTTTTCAGAAAAGAAGGCTACAATCTCTTCTTTACTATGCTTTCGCGAAAAACTATCTGGATCTTCCCCATCAGGAAAAGCACACACTTTCACATTCATTCCTTGCTCCAGTATGAGATCTATACCTCGCATGGCTGCTCTTTGCCCAGCTGCATCACCATCAAACAAGACCGTTACATTTGTAGTCAAACGATTAATCAGACGGATTTGATCAGAGGTAAGAGCCGTTCCTGAAGAAGAAACTACATTTTCAATCCCAGCTTGAAACATTTGGATGACATCTGTATACCCTTCGACGAGATAGCAATTATCTTCTTTAGCAATAGCCTGCTTGGCATAATAGATCCCGTAGAGCACTTTACTCTTGTGGTAAATATCACTTTCTGGAGAATTCAGATATTTGGCAGCTCTCTTTTCATTGGTCAAAATTCGACCTCCAAAACCAAGTACGCGTCCACTCATGGAGTGAATAGGAAACATAACACGCCCTTTAAATCGGTCAAACTGTTTCTCTTCCTTCACAATAGACAGTCCCGTTTTATCAAGGAACTCTAGTTTATATCCTTTGCGTAAGGCCTCACTCGTAAATGCATCCCATTGATCTGGATTATAACCAAGTTGGAACTTGGCAATTGTATCTGCAGTAAATCCGCGTTCTTTAAAATAAGATAACCCTATGGCTTTCCCTACCTCCGTATTCAATAAGGTATCATGAAAATAATCACGAGCATACTCACTGACGACGTATAGGCTTTCACGTTCATTGGCGGCCACCTTCTGCTCATCAGACTGTTCCGTTTCCTCAATTTCAATATTGTACTTCTTGGCCAAATATTTAATAGCCTCCGGATACGAGAAGTGCTCGTGCTCCATAAGGAATGCAATGGCATTCCCTCCTTTTCCACTGGAAAAATCCTTCCATATTTGCTTTACGGGTGACACCATAAAACTAGGCGTACGCTCATCAGAAAAAGGACTCAATCCTTTGAAATTAGTTCCAGATTTTTTGAGTACCACAAAGTCGCCAATGACCTCTTCAACACGTGAAGATTCGAATACTTTATCTATGGTTTCTTTGGATATCAATTTGGATCTGACTTAGCCAGTAAAAATAAGCTTTTTAAATTCTATTTTCAACCATGAAGAAATCCGCTTTCGCGAAAGCGCAATCTATCCAATTGCGCTCCGAGAAAACGGAATTCAGGCTATATTCAACTCATGTATCGCTATGGAATTAATTCCAATCCAAACGTAAACCAACGGACATCAGTTGCTCATCCACTGGATTGTCTTTGAAAATAGGTGTCAATTCATACTTTCCGTATACACTTATACCTCTCCACCCTACATATGCAGACACCCCATACACAAAGTCACTGGTGTTGAAATTTCTACGTACATCTGATTTGACGCGATTACCAGCTTCTCGGTATCGTAATTTTTGCTTGGTTCCAATGTTTGCACCTGCATATCCACCAATACCTACAACAGGACCTGCCGGAAAATAGCGTACATAATCTTCACCTTGACGTTTCTTATACCCGCCAAATTCTAAAAACAAGGGAATTGTAAAAGTTGTATTCTTAAATTCATTCTTTTTTAAATTAATAGGAAATGCTTCAAGTATAGTTTCGCTACCAGCATCCGCAAAAATTTGATTGTTTCTAGGAGAAATCTTGTTCCAATTGAATGAAAATCCATAACGAAAACGTGCCCAATTTGTATTGTCAAAAATGCGTGTACGCCACATCCAACCTAACTCTACTGCACGGGACTGACCGTTTTTATAAGTATCGCCTTGGAAATCTCCATCACTCAGTACCCAGTTTCTTCCAAAAGCACACACTAAAGCAGAAGTCGTACGACGGTCATATTTTAAGATCTTCACTTTTTTATAGTCTGACGTTCCAATCGCAAACACATTCCCAAACTTAATCACACTCCCTTCTGGATCTTCTGCAAAGGACTCGTAGGTTTTATTACGCTCTAGCAAGGCAATTTTATTATCTACAATGGCCACTTTATTTTCGATGTTCAAGGCTGTTTTCTGGGCGGCTTCTTTTTTTAATTTCTCAGCCTGGTCTTCTGAAATCTCCCCCTTTTCTATTCGCTTGTCAATCTGAACAACCTCCTGCTTAAGTCGGCTACGTTGCGCCTCATAAATACGATCCTTGTCATTTTTCAAACGCTCCATTTCTAAATTGTAATCAAAACCTGTTTTGATCACAGTTGGATCGGCAATTTGAGCCGTTACATTTTGGGCAAAGAGCGCCAGGGCCGCCACTAGGGCGAGTTTGATAATTGTATTCATAACTGTTTGATTTTTATGCGCCTAGGTGGCGCGAATTGATGAATTCTATATTTAATTATTACGATCTACGACTGCATTCTTCGCTTTGACAAAGCCATTTGTTAGGGCTTCAAAGATCTTATCTCTAAATGATTTAGGATCTACTTCTGCTTCAACATCAAGCAGCAAGGCATTGGCATCTACTCGACCCGTATTGGAATCGAAAACGCGACTGCTAATGATCTCACGTTGCGCATTCTTTAGCAAGGCATCGATCTCTTCATCAGAAACCGAATTCAGATCTACACTTGCCACCAAGGTTTCTACTTGGGAATCGATGGCTTTTTTGATCTCAGAGTTTTCATTAAAAACGGTAGTCTTTGCCTCTACTTGTTCTGTACTCGCAACTATTGTTGTTGACGAGTTCTTCTGAGTAGGTACCGTAGGAGCCTCAATGGACGGCTCTTCTTTAGGCAGCTCCTTCTTGCTTGCAACAGCCACTGCCGAAGTGTTTTGAGTGGGAATATCTTGCTTTCGTAAACCTTTATCGCTGGTAGGCGGAAGTGTAATCTCCTCTTTTACAATTTCTGTAGCTACGACTACATCTGCCACAACACCTCCTTCATCTTGAACGACTGGAGCTGGTTTCAATCCGAACTCTAGGTGTTCGATTTCTTTAATCGCTTCAACATCTGGCGAAATCACCAACTGATCATTCCCTTGGGTTAAGGGTTGCTGATTTAAAATAACAAGTGTTGCGATTACTCCACCTATAAAGCTGGCTGCAATTGCCATCCATAATTTGCGATTGCTCTTCTTGACAACGGCTTGTGTCTCCAATTTCCCCGCGATACGATCCCAGGCCGCAGGTGATGTGTCTATGGTGCGTTTTTCTAAACGCTCCTTCATTCTATCTTCTAACTTCATCGGTGCCATTATGTAATTCATTTAATGCGTTCAACTTTGTTTGGAGGAGTTTTCTTGCCTTGAATAATTGTGACTTAGAGGTACTCTCGGCAATACCCAAGATTTCTGCGATTTCCCGATGCTTATACCCTTCAATGGCATACATCACGAAAACAATGCGGTACCCTTCAGGCAGACTATCAATGAGCCGCTGAATATGCTCAACATCCATGGCTTCGTCTGCATCATTCAAAACAGCTCCACTTTCAAACTCCCCATCTTCGGAAAAATGCAATTTCTTAACGGTTCGCAGATAGGAAATACTTTCCCTCATCATGATACGACGTATCCATCCTTCAAAACTCCCTTCACTCTTAAAACTACTCAGATGTGTAAACACTTTTAAAAAACCATTGCACATTGCTTCTTCTGCTTGATGTACATCCTTAATATAATAACGACAAACGCTCAGCATTTTAGGCGAGTATAACTCAAAGAGTCTTCGCTGTGCATCCCGGTTATTTTGGATGGCTTTTTTAATAAGCTGTTTTTCGTTATTGAACTGTATGATTTTCAAACGTAGTTTAGGTTTCTATTAATAGAGACGCAGTCTTTTTCAAAAAGGTTGCCTGAGGGTGAAAAAAAATATTTATTTTTTTTGGCAGTACGTTTTAGGATAGAAATGGTATGTTGGTATGTTGGTATGTTGGTATGTTGGTATGTTGGTATGTTGGTATGGAGATTACAAAGTCTCAAAAACAAACACCAAATGAATACCCCGTATTTGAAGTTACCTACCTCCCTTTATACTTCATAGGAAGGTGTACTATCTTTTTGGTTTCAAAAAAATCTTCTTGAAAATAATCTGTAAGACTATAAATACTGGCTGTAGTATATTTTTCCAATTCTTCCGTAAGATCGCCACCTTTGAGATAAAGAATACCGTTCTTGAGTTCGTGGACATTCTTTTTTGCAATATATCCTTTTACCCAACGTACAAAAGTTTCCATTTGAGCTACGGCACGACTCACAATGAAGTCGTATTGTCCAGTTACATTTTCTACCCGATCATTGGTGGTTTTTACATTTGTCAGTCCAAGCCCTTCAACAACTTCATTGACTACTTTTATTTTCTTTCCAATACTATCCACCAAGTGGAAGTCTGTTTCTGGAAAAAGAATCGCCAGAGGCACACCAGGAAACCCACCTCCAGTACCGACATCCAGAATTTTTGACCCAGGTTTAAATGCCTGCACCTTTGCAATTCCTAAAGAATGGAGTACGTGGCGTAAATAAATCTCATCAATATCCTTTCTACTAACTACATTAATCTTGAGATTCCAGTCTTGATACAGCTCCTTAAGCTGTGCAAACTGTTGCAATTGTGTTTCGGTAAGATCCGGAAAATATTGGGTAATCGTATTCATAGCTTCGTATTTGTGAGGCAAAAGTACCGAAATTAGGGCGTTAATTATTACACAATTTGACGAGCATAGGAATTATATGATTATTTTTGCACCTTTGAGTATAATATCTTTGCTTTTACCCGTCTGCATAACGGACTCGAAAAAGCAAAACCCCTCAAACTCACAACTACTAGCTCAATAATTGAGTAATTGGTGCGCTAGTAAAATAAAAGATTATTATGGATACTACCATTAAGTTCTCTCGTGCCGATTCAGCTAAGTTCTTTAGAACGCTGAACAAACGAGTTAATTCTTATTTTAAAGACAATGAAATTAAACGTACTGGAAACTGGAAACTGTATCTGAAGGCCATCGTTATGTTTTCAATGTACTTAGTCCCTTACGTTCTTTTCATGACTCTCGATATGTCAGGATGGATGCAATTGCTACTTACCGTAGTAATGGGTATTGGGATGGCAGGCGTTGGAATGAACGTTATGCATGATGGAAATCACGGCTCTTTTTCAAGTAAGAAATGGGTCAATAAAGTAATGGGTAGCAGTATTTACATCTTGGCTGGAAATGTATATAACTGGCAAGTACAACACAACGTACTTCACCATACTTACACCAATATTCATGGACATGATGAAGATATGGAAGCTGGACGTGTTTTGCGTTTTTCTGAACATAGTGAATGGAGAAAGCACCATAAATTTCAACATTATTATTCCTTTTTACTCTATGGCCTATTAACCATTAACTGGGTTATTACTGCAGACATATCCCAGATGAAGCGCTATATCAAACGTAAACTTTCATATGGAAAGCTGCAAAGCCCGACGAGGCAATGGCTTACTTTAGTATTGACGAAAGCCCTCTACCTCAGTATCTGGCTTGTAGTGCCATTAGTGTTTTTCGATATCGCTTGGTGGAAAATACTTCTTGGGTTCTTTATTATGCATTATGTAGCGGGTGTCATTTTAAGTTTGATTTTCCAACTAGCACATATGGTAGAAGATGCTCACATGCCACTCCCAGATGAAACGGGAACTATGAAAAACACATGGGCAATTCACCAGTTGTTTACCACAGTAAACTTCTCTACCAAAAATCGCATTATGAACTGGTTCTCGGGTGGATTAAACCACCAAGTAGAACATCATATCTTCCCACACATTAGTCACGTGCATTACACGAAGATTAGTAAAATTGTAAAAGAAACGGCGCAGGAATTTAACTTGCCTTATTTTGAATACAAAACCACAAGAAAAGCAATTGCCGCTCATTTCCGTCATTTACGTGACATGGGAATGCAGCCTAATTTAAGTGCTTAAATAAACCATACACTACGAAAGTTACGAATGACCAAACTATCAATCCGAGTAACAAACATGGCTACATCTGCTACCTTAGCAATGGCAGCCAAAGCAAGAGAGTTAAGAGCAGAAGGCAAAGACATCATCGGACTTAGTCTAGGGGAACCAGACTTTAATACCCCCGATTTTATTAAGGATGCCGCCATTCAAGCTATTAACGATAATTACAATTCGTATACGCCCGTAGACGGCTATGTAGAATTGAAAGAAGCGGTCATTACAAAGTTTAAAAGAGACAATAATCTAAGTTATACATTGCCTCAAATAGTTGTTTCAACAGGAGCAAAACAATCACTGGCTAATATCGCCCTTGTTTGTCTAGATCCAGGAGATGAAGTTATTCTTCCATGTCCATACTGGGTAAGCTACGCTGATATCGTAAAGATTGCCGAAGGAGTTCCTGTGGAAGTGGAAACTTCGATTGATACAGATTTCAAAATGACACCAGCCCAACTGGAAGCTGCCATTACACCTAAGACAAAAATGCTTTGGTATAGTTCGCCCTGCAACCCTTCGGGATCTATTTATAGCAAAGAAGAACTTCGCGGCCTTGCGGATGTTCTGGCCAAGCATCCAGATATCATTGTGGTAAGCGACGAAATCTATGAACATATTAATTATGTAGGCTCTCACGCGAGTATGGCGGGATTTGACGATATGTACGATCGCACTGTAACTGTAAATGGTGTTTCAAAGGCCTTTGCAATGACGGGATGGCGCGTTGGATATATTGGAGCTCCTCAAGAAATTGCTAGAGCTTGTAACAAAATGCAAGGACAGATTACTAGTGGCACAAATTGTATCGCACAGCGTGCAGTTATTACCGCTCTGAAAGCACCGGTAAGCTCGGTGAAGTATATGGTCGATGAGTTTAAGAATAGACGCACCTTGATCCTCGGTCTTCTTGGCGCTATCGAAGGATTCAACTGCAATGAACCAGAAGGAGCTTTTTATGTCTTTCCTGACATCTCCTATTACTTTGGCAAGACCCTAAACGGTGTGACAATTAACAGCGCTTCTGATTTTGCGATTTATTTACTGGATCAGGCAAATGTTGCAACGGTTACAGGAGAAGCCTTTGGAAGCCCAAACTGTATTCGAATTTCATACGCAGCCAGCGCAGATAACATCAAAGAGGCGATGGCACGCATTAAAAAGGCCGTTTCATAAAAGGATACATTTTCAAGAAACTAGTTGTTCTAGATACAGGATAAACTAAACAAAAAAAAGCCTTCATTTCGAAGGCTTTTTTTTGCGTATTAATATTGAGAAAACAAATCTATTTTCACACTTTTCATACCCATAAGATCCTTGAAAAATTTTCTAAGGAATTGTTATCTTTAATACACCTATAAATTCAGAAAGTGGTTGTTACAATTCCGCTTTCGCGAAAGCACGCATCAAATGAAAAAAACCATTCTACTCCTAGTCGCTATTGGCGTACTTTCATGTAAAAACGAAACGCAAACAACCGAAACCGCAACTGAAGAAACAACAATTCCTTTTAACAGTCTGCTAGACAACTATTATGAAGATGGTCTAAAACTGAACCCTCTCAATGCCACGATGGCTGGAGATGCTCGGTATAATGATCAGTTTCCAGATGCTCTTTCGCCGGAGCATAAGGCCAAAGTAAAAGCCTATTATACCGCCTATAAAGAGGCACTTGCAAACTATCTAGATACAGATCTGAGT
>JBLHXM010000085.1:0-14959 GCA_047630395.1 Dokdonia sp. | reverse complement strand
GTGAAAGCTTTTAAGTCGGCATCTGTCCACCAGTTTTTAAGATTTCCGTCGCTGTCAAAGCGTGCACCACTATCATCAAAGGCGTGCGAAATTTCATGACCAATTACTGCTCCAATTCCACCATAATTTACAGCGTCGTCTGCTGTGTAGTTGTAGAATGGAGGTTGTAAGATGGCAGCAGGAAAAACGATCTCATTGTTTAAGGGATTGAAATAGGCATTTACCGTTTGTGGAGACATTCCCCATTCTGTTTTGTCAACAGGCTCTCCGATATCTGCATAGTTTTTCAATTGCCCCCATTTGCTTACAGCAGTCATATTCTCAAAGTAGGTCTTATCTGCTGAAACTGTCATCGTACTGTAATCTTCCCATTTGTCTGGGTAGGCTATTTTTACAGTAAATTTATCCAGTTTTTCGATTGCTTTTGCTTTGGTTTCAGGACTCATCCAATCAAGATCTTGTATTCTAACTTTATACGCATCAATGACATTTTTGATCATTTTTTCTGCCTTGGATTTTGCTTCTGGCGGAAATTTAGCATCGACATACAATTGTCCAATAGCTTCACCGACAGTTCCATTTACAGTATTAAGTGCACGTTCGTTTGCTGGGCGTTGGGCTTTTGAATCATTTAAATATTTACTATAGAATTCCCAATTTGCTTTTTCAATAGCGGTCGTCAGCATTCCTGTTGAACTGTTGAACGTATCCCAACGTACAAGCGTTTTAAGATCTTCGATAGGCGTGTTTTTCAAGAACGCATTCAGCGTTTCCGTATACTTCAATTGTGTGACAATAAGCGTGTCAAACTTTTTAGTGATTCCTAGATCAGAAATCATTTTGGGTAGGTCGATGGCTGTCAGCATTTTATCTGCCTCTGCAAGAGAGCGGGGGTTGTTGAAGTTTCGTGCATCTCTACTTTGTACCTTATCTAGGCGTGGCTCTGCAAGCGTTGTTTCCATTGCTAAAATCTTGACAGAAGCCGCATTTGCTTCCGTTTCAGAATCTCCTAGCATTTGTAGCATACGAGATATATGCTTCTTGTATTCTTCGCGAATCTCTTTAGACTTGGTGTCTTGAAGGACGTAAAAATCACGATCGCCTAGTCCCAATCCATTGGCACCAAGATAAACAGCATTCATTGAACTATCGCTTAAATTGGCGCCAGCACCAATGCTAATAAACGGTGTAGCCACTGCTGGATTCGTCGCGACTATCGTTTGAAGGTCACTTAGATTCTGAACACTAGCAATATCGTCTAAGGCGGGTTGAAGAGGAGCAATGCCAGCTTCATTTCGCGCAAGCGTATCTAGTTTAGTATCAAAGATGGCTAGTGCCTTTGCTTGATCGGTGCCAGCAGCATATTTTCCGCTTGCTTTCGCTTCCGCTAAGATGGCAAGTACATCCTTATCTGTGGATTTCACTAAAACACTGAAACCTCCCCAAGTAGAGCGATCGTCTGGAATGGATGTGTTTTTCATCCAAGATCCATTTACATAGTTGTAAAAATCATCTTTTGGACTTACAGTAGTATCCATGTTTTCAAGGATAATACCCGGAGATTGTGTTACTGTTGTTGCCGTTTCCTTTGATTCTTGTTGACAACTAAAAAAGGCAAGTGCACAAGAGGTCGTGAGCACTAAGGTTTGCATTCTTTTCATGTGGTTTACTTATGTTGGTTTATAAATACTAAGACGTGACTTTTGTGAGTATGTTACAAAAAAAAGCCTCCGTGAGAAGGCTTTTTTTAAATGTTATTTTATGATTAGCTTTTTAGCCACGGTCCTGCCGTCCATGGATGCTTGCAATATATACATCCCAGTGGCGTATGAAGACATATCTAAGCGATGGGTTTTCGTCCCACTCGGCAGGGTTGCGATAGTTAATACTTGCTTTCCAGTAATATCATATACCGTAAAAGATGTATTTGTGCTGTTTGCCCATTGGAGTTCAAAACGTCCGTTAGAAGGATTGGGTCCTACTTTAAAGGTAGTTACGTCAAAACTGTCTACAGATAAAGGCTCAGAAGCGATCGCACTTTGCCAGATTCCTCTACCATAAGTTGCAGCTGTAATATTACTGTCTTCTATATTGATGTCTAAATCTCTGACGATTACGCTTGGAAGGTTTTCATCAAACGGTGCCCAGTCATTTACTGCATCATCATAACGCCATACACCTAAGGTAGTACCAAGGTATAATGGATTGTCTGTATGCTCAGGTTGATGTTTTACAACAATTTTAGGGATATTAGGTAATGAGCCTGTAATGTCTTCTAAATCAATAGTGCTTCCAGAAATTACTCCGCGATAGACTGACCCACCGGAGCCTCTTGTGGTTACATATATTAAATCATCTTCATCACTATCAACATCGATCCATGAAATATCAGAACTTAAGGTTGCAAGTGTTGAAAAGGTACTTCCGCCATCAGTACTCATTCGCAATTGACGATTGATAGCTATGTAGATTCGACTTTCTTCATTTGGATCGGGGGCTAAATAATCTACACGATCTCCTAGAGGATTTGATACAATGGTCCATGTAGCAGCTGTAGTGTTGAATTCATAAAGGCTTGTGTAGGCCCCTAGAAGTCGGCCGTCGGCTGTAAATTCAAAAGGAGTAATCCAATTGCCGCTATCTGGTGCACTTGGAAAGTTGCTTGTTGTAAGACTAGCGCCTCCATTATTTGAAACATAAGGGCCACCTCCACTTTGAATAAGGCCATAAATATTATTCGGGTCATTGGGGTCTATAGCGATCTCCATCCCATCAGCTCCGTAGTAACAGTGCCACGTATCGTTTGTACGTGCATATCCACCATTATCTTGCAATCCTCCAGCCATCAAAGATGAATTTTGAGGAGCTACAGCAATTCTGTAAAACTGTCCAATAGCCAGTCCTTCTGTTAGGTCGGCAAAATTAACCCCTCTATCTTCAGAAACGTAGATACCTCCATCACTTCCGCAAAAGAGTTTTCCGTCAAGAAAACGCAGGTTGTGAATATCGGCATGGGTATATGAGGGTTGGTTTGGACTACTCCAGTTATTCAAACGAGAGAAAGAAGCTCCACTATCAATAGACCTCCAAACATTTAATACTCCGGTATAAATTTCATTTTCATCAATATCAGATACAGCAAAGGCAAAATCATACCATGACTGAGAAGCTCCATCAAAAACATCGGGAGCTCCTGGAGATGTTAAAATGAACGACTCACCCGCATCTTCTGATTTGTATATTCCTTTAAAATTATTGTTTTGATCTGCGGCAAATATGTAAACTATTTCCGGGTTTGCTGGAGTGACATCAATCGCAAGTCTTGAAGTTCCTGTTGGAGTACCCGTTGTTTTGGCTTGCCATGTTTCTCCTGCATCTGTCGACTTAAAAATAGTTGTAGAATTTGCAATGTAGAGAACATCTGGATTACCAGGTTTGAGGCGTAAATCACGAATATTACCTGTGCGTGTGCGCGTCCAAGTATTTCCGGCATCTGTAGTTTTAAACAAGCCAGAAGCCGATGACGTCCAAAGAACATCACTATCTGTAGGGTGAATGAAAATTTCGCTAAAAGCAGAAGGAGAATTGGTTTCATTCAGACCTGTAAAATTCCATGTAACTCCGCCATCAATTGTTTTCAAAACTCCGATACCGTTTGAATCGCCAGCATCATCATCCCCTGTTCCAAGATACATAATGTTAGAATTTGCAGGATCAATAGCTATGGCAGAAACACCAAGTTGAGGAAGATTATCTGTTAATATTTCCCAGTTGGTTCCAGCATCTGTAGATTTCCAAAAACCGCCAGCAGGAGTTCCTACAAAATAGGTGCTGCTATTATTAGGATCAACGGCCATTGAATTTACTCGACCTTGACCTGGAGACCAAGATCCTGTTTCTAAGTGACTGTATGGGCCTACTGATTCCCAGTCGCCATTGTCTACTTGACTATTTCTATTTGCATTTTTCTGACGCCATGCATCAACATGTTGTTGCCCAGATATAACGGTTCCGTCAGGATTAAGAAAATCTTGTTGCAACGACTCCCAACGTTTGAAGGGCTTGTAGCCACTTCCTTTCTTAGTCTCGTCTTTGTCTGCCCAGTAAGCTTCGAAAGCATTTTGAATATCTTGGAATTTAGCTTGACGTGGATTGTCAGTAAAGGATTGCATCCATGGAGCATCGGCACCAAGTTGCGCAAAGGCAAGACTGCTGAATAACAAGGCAGTAGCTAGAAGAATCTTTTTTTTCATAGTGTAGGATTTTTACTTTATTGTAATCACAAATATAATGGTTGAAGTGTTGTTTTTGCAAAAAAAATATTATAAAGTCCTATATAGATAGATGATTTTAAATAATTCGCAAAAAAAATGTTATTTTAATAAGAAGATAGCAATAACATTTGTTAGTTAGCTCGCATTTTTTCCATCTGCTTGCGATCCCACTCTGCTTTCATGGTAGTAACTGTCGTGACGTTTTCATTGGGAATAGCAATGGACAACACATAATGCTTGATTTTCCATACGCCATCGGTAAGCATGAGTACTCCTGAGCCTCTACAGATACCCATTTGTGTATCTAAATGCTCATCAAACCAAGCCATATTACCCGTATTTGCTATGTAAATATTGCGTTCTAATGTGGTAAATGACCAAGCTTTCCCCTTGTCAAAATAGGGCTTTGAAAAGGCTTTAAATTCGTAATTTTGCCAATTTTCAGTGGTATCTGTCCCTAGGAATACACTATCATCTGTCATCATACCAAAATAGGTGTCAAAATCAGCATCGGCAGCGGCCTTATGCCAAGACACTAAAAGTTGATCAATAGTCGATGAAGTTTCTGAAGATGCGCCCGTTGCAATTTGGGCAGCACAACTGCATATAGAAAGTACTAATACACTGATAAACGTAAGAAGTCGCATGTGTGATTTTTTTCTAAAGATACAAAATCAAAATTGCTGAGATGCCGACAGTGGGGGGCGTCCTTGGGGCGTTTCGTTTAATGGAATGGGGTCGTTTGCTTCCTTAAGTTCTTCCAGCAATTCTTCAATACTCTTCCCAAAACGCTCATTGATTTGAAGATTGAGCTCTTGGAAAGCATTTTGAATCCCTACCATTTCAGCTGTTATTGCAGTGATGTTAGGCTCGTACTTAAAAAGCAAATTTTGAAGAACCTTGATCCGTGTTTCAATCACCAAGAAACGAGCTTTTATAGCCTGGGTATTCATAGATTCAGGAAATATAGCTACTGCAGCCTCTTCTGCTTGCTCTTCCTGTGTAAAAAGAGCAACACCACGAGCTACATTTTCTTTTAGGTCAACAAAACTAATTTCTTTGTATTCCTGCATCATTTTTTCTAATACACCATAGGAACGCCAGTCTTTTGTAGCTTTTTGGGCAGCAGGAGTAAGGCGCAAACTGGGTTTAAGCCCAGTAGTCGCTTTAAGTGTTATTGTATCTAGATGAAGTGTATTTTCCTCAATAATGGTAGAAGTAGGAGCCTCTTGTCTGCAACTCATAAAGAGAAGAATACATGCTATGAAACTAATTACATTGCTAAATTTGATCAAATTTTTGAGCCTTTGTTATGGCAAAAGTAGGGTAAATACCGTGACCTCAAAATCTTTTATGATTATGTTTGCATAGCGCAATCGATTTCGAGGACCTGCCATTTTTTTGTATGCCAGAGTACAAGACGAAGAAGTGTACAAGTAGCGTTTTCGAGAATCCGCCTGTCCGGCTGGCAGGAGCGTACTTAAATCCATTAATTTCAAAAGAAATGAAATCAAGAATTTTAATCATAGGTGCCTGTGGGCAAATAGGAACGGAGCTTACCACAACACTAAGAGCCCGCTTTGGAAATGATAAAGTAGTGGCAAGTGACATCCGTGAAGGAGATGCGCAAATGATGGCGAGTGGCCACTTTGAAGTCCTTGATGCTACAGACCTAAAGGCGGTCGAAGATGTGGTCTTTCGATATAAGGTAGATACCGTATATCTCATGGCAGCGATGCTGAGTGCCATTGCTGAACGTTTCCCCGCGAAAGCTTGGCATCTCAATATGACTTCCTTATTTCATGTACTCAATCTCGCCAAAGAAAATAAAATAAAAAAGGTGTTTTGGCCCTCTAGTATTGCTGTTTTTGGGGAAACAACGCCTGCTCAAAATACACCTCAAACTACAGTTATGGAACCATCTACGGTGTACGGAATTTCAAAGCAAGCAGGAGAAAGGTGGTGTGAATATTACCATAAAAAATTTGGTGTTGATGTACGGAGTATTCGATACCCTGGTTTGATAAGTTATACCACAGAACCTGGTGGCGGAACGACAGATTATGCGGTTGATATCTATCACCGAGCTTTAAAGCATGGACAGTATCGTTGCTTTTTGAAGGCTGGAACGACACTCCCTATGATGTATATGGATGATGCTATACGGGCAACCGTTTCTATTATGGATGCCAAAGAAGGAGCGATTAAAATTCGATCTTCCTACAATCTATCTGGAGTTAGTTTTGAACCAGAAGAGATTGCCGCGAGCATTCGTAAACACATTCCTTCGTTTGAAATTTCATACGATCCAGATTTTAGACAATCTATCGCCGACACTTGGCCACAGTCTATTGACGATCAAGAAGCCCGTAAAGATTGGGGGTGGAAACACAAATTTGATCTGGATGCTATGACTAAGGTAATGCTCGATAATCTTGCATCGAAATATCAAAATGACTAGTCCAGTTGCTGACTTTTATTGTCAAGACCCCAACGGAGCCCTAAGAGCGAAATAAGGTCGTTTGTGGTGCCAAAGTTATTGCCAAATGATCCTGTAACATATGTGTTATTGGACAATTTGTACGTGATACTTCCTGCCGCTCTGTAACTTTCTAGGTCTCCACTTCTGGAAATGAATTCATACCCAAAAGAGAGTCGGTCAAATTCCAACTCTACTTTCAGACCGAGGTCAATCGCATTGAATGTTTGGTTGTCCAGTTGATCATTGAGATATCGGAAGAATCCATACATGTTGATGTAGTTATTTGTCGCTACATTTCGTCCTAAGGGTTGCGCATAGGCCGCAGTAAGCCAAGCGCCAAATCGCCCATCTGCTGAGCGTTCAAAGGTGTTATCGGTATAGCTCGCATTGTATGCTATCGCTCCGTCTATTGCAAGAATGGGCTTAATTTTGAGCGCTTCGTAGACGGTATTGGCACTTTTTAATTTCTTTTCTTTGATAAAGGCATCTAACTCTATTTGAAACTGTGTCTTGTTGGAACTTGCTAATTCACTTTTGCCAGGAAGCGCCAAAAATTCATTGAATAACAAGATTTTTTCTTTTAATATTCTTTCGTTGTGCGTATTGGCATCCACGAGCCGTTTAATAGCGTCTTTGTGCTTGTATTCAAAAATGGTAGCTCGTGCCCCTATTGCGATGTTCTGAATGCTATCCATCGCCGAACTATATGCCAAGGAAACATTGACAAACCTCAATCCAGCAAAGTAGTTCTGTTTATTGTAGAATTCACCTGAAGACGTTTCGATTCGTTCAATCCCTCGCATTTTTAATGCAGTGAGTTTCTTAGGCTTGGTATACCAAAATGGAGTGAACTCGATGGCAATATTGTCCAGAATACCATCTCCAAAATCCTGCAATAGTTGGATTCCAAAAGCTTTGGCTGTATCGGGACGTTCAATTAGGGTAGGTGCCTTATCCAAAAGAATAAAGGCAGGAGCATTGGGAATAGATCCATTGTCAAACGAAATGGAAGCGTCGCTGTCTTGTCCGTGTAAGCTCCCGAGCAGTGCAATAAAAGCGATACATGTGGCAAATGTTTTCATATGAAGTTAATAGGTTTCTTAATAAAAATGGTTTCATTGTCTCCAATGATGAACCAATTCGATGCATCAGAAGACAGTAACTTCTTGCCTTCAGGGCCTCCTTCTATGGCATAGGTGACATTTATCATTTCTAGTGCTTTTTTGCGATTTTCAGGAAGGATGGTCGTCAGGTCGATGGCCGTTGCTAGTTCCATTGTTTTACCATCTAATGATCTATTGACCCCGACTTTTGAAGCAGGAATGTTACCGCCAAAATTATCTGGAGATTCAATAAGCTGAGTGCCTTCTAAGAACACAAGACTAGCAGCGTCTCCGGGGCTGATTACCCAGATAGTTACCTTGATTTGTTTCCTGCTATCATCGGTTTTGTATGCGCTCATATATGTAATGTTAAGGATGCCTTGATGAACTGTTAAAAAAAAATTATTTCCGATGGGTTATTTTACCTTGGCAATTTTACTTCCAATAGAATGGTACCATTCCTTGTCGTTTAAGGAAGCTATTTCAGCGGCAGATCTAGGTTTGAAAAAGCGAGTAATTACGTTTTGCACCCTTCCATTATTCAAGAAGAATGCATGCCAGTCGGTCATTATAAAACGCCCATCAGCCCAGGTTTCTACCCTGCGGCTTTTTACTTTTAGTGTAAGTAAAGAGTCCTTAAATGCGATACCGCTTGCATTTGGTACAGTGCCATCACCATCGCCTTCAGCATGTGAATGATCAAAGTCAAAAAAGTTAACTACGTGATCTACTTTATCCTTAATCACGACGTTCACACGTGTATCTTCACCGGTGCCTACAACGACTAAGAGCTTTTTCTTTAGTTCCTCACTTTGTAGGGCATGAAAGTCATAAATAAAGTCATTATGACTTCTAACGACTCCCATATCAGAAAGTCGGTGTCGGATCAGTGCTTGTTTTACAAGCGTATCAGGACGTGTCGCGTTAGGTACATGTTGCCAGTAGGAATCAAAGTTTGAATAATCGAACTGTGCCTGTCGCGCTGTATTTTTAAAGGTGTATGCTCCTTCATATACTGGTAAAAGCTCATAAATAGAGGGGAAGGTTCGCGCTATCTTTCGGAAATCATCACTACTATTAAACAAGCGAGATTTCCCTGCAACTAAATTGAAAGTACTTTCTACAGAGCCCAAAAATGGAGGAACGGTAAAGATGACTTTATTCACCACCGCATTGATTTTTTTTTCATCTGCCAAGCGTTTAAAATAACTACTCAGGACTAAACACCCCATAGAGTGGGTAAGGAAGTTAAAGCTGTTGACATTGAGTTTGTTTTTCAGTTTGTTTACGTAGCCTTCCAGGCTTTCGGCGGTTTCCATATTACTCTTGCGCCAGTCATAGCCAAAAATAAAAACGCGATACCCCAAACTACGGAGGTAATTGACAATCTCAGAATAGGCAAGATTTTCTACATCGGCACGTTCTACGACCATTTCAATTTCTGAATCACTCGTTCCGTCTTTCTGCAAGGCAAGTTTGGTGATATTGCTAAAATTCTTTTTAACACCACTCCAAATGACTTGAAAATCTTTTTCGTTGGTATTGAACAGTTTGGTTCCTTGAATTCCAGGGATTAAGATGATAGGTTTTTTTCGCGGTGTGCTCATGTATTTGATCTTTAGATGTTTAAAGATAACGATTTCGCGAAAGCGTAACACAAGCCATTTGCTCCAAATGTAAGAATTAGGGTAATTTTATGGCAGTAATCCCATTCTTAGAGAGGAAGTTTTTTCCTAAGCTTCTTTTTTTTTGAATGCGAGGTAGGAGTTTTTAAAACTGTGTTGTTTCACTTATAGAAACGATACTAAAGACTTTTTAAATCCTACTAAAAAAATAAGTTTTTATTTTCTGTTTTGGTGCTTTTAAGTATCGCCGTCTGAAATATGTAAAACTGTAGTCTACGCATTCCCAATGTGCAAGGAGCTTAACCTACCTTATTCCCAGTGACGTTTTATGCCTAGAGTGTGGAAATTACGATCATTGTTTATTTAAAGCCCATCAATATGTGTTTGCATTGATGGGTTTTTTATGCGCGATATTTTGATATGTTATCGGCCTATGATTAAAATGAGACGATTGAAGTTCTATTTGAAGAGAAGCAGAGATTCTTGAAAATGAAGTACTTTGGTTTTGGTTGGAGTACATAAACGAAATATTTTCAAATCTATGGCAATAAAAAAGCCACACGGACTGTGTGGCTTTTACTAAATAGCTCCCCCTCTAAGACTCGAACTTAGGACCCTCTGATTAACAGTCAGATGCTCTAACCAACTGAGCTAAGGAGGAGTGTTTGCTTTTAGCGGTTGCAAATATAGGTTCTTTTTTTAATTTGAAAAACAAAAAGACCGCATTTTTTTTAAAATATCATTAACCCCTATTATTGAGCGTTTTAGTAATTAGTTTTTGCTTGAGTTTTTAGTAAATACCTGCGGTTCATCATTATTATTGACGACTATGACTTTCCCATCTTTTTCGGAGAACCATGTTATCCTCCGTGCATCCTTAGGAGCGAAAAATCCCGAATCAAAGTGTGAAACAGATTTGAAACTGCCATCACCTGCCCCTAAGAGTACCACGCCAATGCCCGCATCTCCTCGTGTAGTTTCAACCTCGGAGCCATACAGGTTTCCTGCCATTACTAAATCTATATACCCGTCTTCATTTATATCTTCGGCGATGATAGCATTAATGGTAGACATTTGGGAAGCTTTGGGAAGTGCTTTTATTTCAAAATTCCAATTCCCAAGATTAAGCATTATTTTATGTTCAAATGTGGTCGCTTGCAAATGGACTGATTTCTCTAATTTATCGCCGTATAAATCTTCTAAATTAGCATCTGCAAATGATTGAAAAGTGGGAAATTTTTCTCCCAATGAGGGTATTTGTTCACTAGAACACATTTTTCCCCTGACAGGAACGATTTGGCCTAAAAAGGGCTTTGCTAGAACAATATCGATGGTCTCATTGTCATCAAAGTCATTTCCGTATATGTGCAATGGGTTTTCCTTAGATGCAGAAAACTTATAATTTAAGCCCAAATTACCTAAAACGAGATCTTTCTTACCATCTCCATTAAGATCTACGACCTCAATGGTATTCCACCACCCCTGAGTAGTCGCCTCGAATTCGCCGTTTACCTTTTCAAATTTACCTTTATTATTAGCAAAAAAGGTCACGGGCATCCACTCTCCTACCACGATAAGATCTAGATCTTGATCTCCATCTATATCTGTAAACTCGGCATCAGTGACCATCCCTATTTCGCGCAGAGCGTCTCCCCATTGCGGGGTTTTATCAATAAGGACTCCTTGTTCATTTATGAGTAGGTAGCTTCTTGGTGACAGCGGGTATTTCCCCTTAATGACCCGGCCGCCAATAAAAACATCTTGATCTCCATCTCCGTCAATATCTCCATGGGTAATGGTCATGCTATTGGAATTTGGCAGACTTCCTTTTTTTGAAAGCATAAAGGTTCCATTACCATCATTTATATACAGATGATCTTGTAGTAGTGGGTCTCCAGTTTCAAATTCATAAGAGCCACTCACTACGAGTAAATCTAGATCCATATCTTGGTCGACATCAAAAAGAATAGCGTCGGCATCTTCAAACGTCGCGTTTTTATTGAGCTGTTCCTGGTTTGACTTCATAAATTCTCCATTCTTATCTTGAAGATATATGACGCCTGCTTGGTCTTTTCCTCCACCAATAAAAAGATCCTCCAATCCATCTGCATTGACATCACCTTTTGCTAATGCAGGGCCAAGATTAGATAGTGTGTGTGGCAATAATACTTGCACCTCATAATCATCGTATTCATTCTCTTTATGTGGTTTCAAGCCCGTATTGCTTTCGCTAAAAATTGTTTGCGCTACCTCTTGTACTTGGTGAGACTCCGCCTGGGCGTGTTTATAGTTGATCGTATGAAGTTGATTTACGGCTAGGTTTTTCAACTGTGATATCGCTCCATCTGCCCAAGTAACTGTAACCTTGCTAATTTCTGAAACACTACCAAGACCAAAATGCAACCTCGGCATAGCCGAAGACATATATCCCCGAGAAGTATAGAGGGTGCTGCACTTTGTTCCTTCTGCTGTTTCTAAGCACACCTTAGTACCAATCCCGTTTTGGTTTGCTTTATTCCCCTTAAAAGAGAATTGGATATATTGTTGTACGGCAGATTCATTCTCCATCAAAAAGGCAGGAGCGCCATAATTGTTTACCACCAGATCTAAGTCCCCATCGTTATCGAAATCTCCTGCAGCGGCGCCTTGGGAAAAACTAGGTTTACCTGCACCTGCTTTTGTTGTTGCATTAGCAAATGTCATATCTCCATTATTAATATATAAATAATTGGAAATGGCCTCCGAAGGGATCCCTTCAATAATAGTCTTAAAATCTTCTTGAGTGACGCGTTGTTGTTTTTCAAGTATGAAAGAAGTTCTTCGGGCATAGTCATCCTTATTAATTACTTCTCTTGCGATCCCATTAGTAATATAAAAATCACGATAACCGTCATTGTCAAAATCTTCATTCAATACCGCCCAACTCCAGTCAGTTTTATCAATTCCGGCAAATTGGCTCATTTCTCTAAACCCTCCTTTACCCGTATTTAAATGGAGCATATTGTGCATATACTGCCTCCCATAGCCTGAATTTAGCATATCACTGAAGGTTTTCCGATCTGTCATTGCCATGGTAGTACGTGAGCGTTTGTAGTCTTCCGGGTTCATATCCATTACCACTATATCATCAAAGCCATCATAATTAAAGTCTCCTGCATCAGCACCCATACTATAAAAAGAAGTATGTTTAAAAAATTCCTTGTTTGCCTCTCTAAAAGTTCCATCTTGATTATTGATATATAATAAGTCGGGAGAGGAAAAGTCATTAGAAACAAAGATATCAGGCCAGGAGTCATTATTATAGTCCCCTACAGCGCCATTAAACCCATAGTAGGATTCAGGGATAAGCCCAGAGCTTTTAGTGATATCTACATAGCTTCCGTCTACATTTTCAAAGAATCGATCTTGTGCCCGAAGTTCTATGTTCAAAGGATGATCAAAACTAAACGTTTGCTTGTCTATTAAAGTAGAAGAATACTTAATGTCTACATTAGTATTAACCAAATACATGTCCAAATCTCCATCCTTGTCAAAGTCAAAGAAAGAGGCTTGAATGGAGTTATCCATGGCGTCCAAACCATATGCTGAGGCCGATTCTTCAAATTTAAAATCTCCTTTATTTACAAGAAGTTTATTCCGTTTTTGAGCAGGCGCTGTCGACTTGGGCCCAGAGTAACAGAGATAAATATCTAACAAACCATCTTGATTAATATCGATAAAGCTAACTCCCGTACCAATGGCCTGGGAATTAAACAAATTTGATGGTAATTTGATTTTTTCAAAATTCATATCTCCTTTATTAGCATAGAGAACACCTGTTTGGGTCGTGCTTTGAAAGAAAATATCATCCAACCCGTCATTATTTAAATCTCCCACTGCGACGCCAGCTCCTTGATATATTTGATAGTAACTAAAGTAATTCGTAACGGGATCTAATTCGTCAACGTCATTGACGAAATCAATTCCTGATTTTTCTGATGAAAGCAGGTTGAAATGTATTTCTGCCGGACCTACCGGGCTGATAATTTCATTCTTATTTTGGCAAGCGAGGAAGACCAATATTGTTGTAACGACTATTCCTATTTTCTTCATATAATTGAGATGTGTTTGGAGACCAATGTTTCTAAAAAATAAACAGTTACAATCAATATTTGAGTAAAACCAAATCTACGACTAAAATTTGTTTGATGTATACAGGGGGATCGAGCCATTATTTTAAGTAGAAACAGAGAAAACAAATGAGTGCGTGGAATTCTGTTCCATCCTCTTTTTGATAGGTTTTGTAATCTACGATTTTGACCATGGTTGTATAAATTTAAGATTAATAAAGTCATACGGGGGTATCCCGCAAAACCAAAAAAGAGTGGGGGTTGATCTTAGATTATATCGCATTCTCGTCGAAGAAAAAATTTTGAATTAATCAAAAAAAATATACCGCGGGGATACAATTAGTGTAGAAAAAGTTTACTATTTAACAAGTCTTCAAAAAAAGTTCTAATTCTGTTAGTTCCAAAATATGAGAACCTTCCGCAACATTAGCTTTGAGTATCGCTAAATATTTGTAAATCAAGACAGTAACTGTCAATATTGCATCCAGTTAATTCTATGTGTTCAATCAAAATTGTTTGATCATCAATTAACTTCGATGCGATTTTATCCTTATCAATTATAAATGTGTGAAATAATCTATTAATTCTGTAGGTATTGAGTCTTGTTTAAAGTTTTTGTGAGTATCCCAGTTATAGGTATCTTGTTTGGTCTCGATAAACATCTTAGCTACTTTGTGAGGAAGTTTATAAAAGCCCTTAGGATGTTTCCCTTTTTTTGGGGAGGTATTAATGACAAGTTCTGATTCAGCATTAATTGTAAGTTCCTCATAAACTTTCTGAGTAATGTAAAATCGTGTTGAAGAATATTCAATCGTTTTTCTCATAACTTATTTAATCTACTGCCAACGTGTTTGTATGTGGTTTGTTTTTTTGATTAAACATCTAATTTAGATAATATAAACCGAATAGAAAATCCGCATAGATTTTTGTAAACAGGGTAATACGGGACATTAATTTACTAGAAAATTCTTCATTCCAAACTCGGTATCCGAAATAGACGTCCCTTTCATTTTATCAATAAAAATTCCAAGTCCTATAAATTATTCCACAAAGGGAGTGATCATTTTTGTAGTCATATCTTTTAAAAGTTCCTTTGCTTTTAGCGGGTATTTGGTTTATGGCAAATTAACACTTATCTTAAGTGAATAATCTAACTGTCTTGGCAATGGGTTAGCATTAATTTAAAACAAAATATGAGAAAAATTATTATTGTATCAATTATTCTAATGTTAGTAAGTCATAATTTGTTTGCTACAACATACTATGTCTCTAATAATGGTGATGACACAAATAGCGGGCTATCTCCTAATGACCCCTGGTTAACTATTAACAAAGTGAACAGTTCAATTTTTCTTCCAGGAGACAA
>JBLHXM010000084.1:0-15149 GCA_047630395.1 Dokdonia sp. | reverse complement strand
TTCCATTAACATTTTTTTTGCTTTTTCTACACGTAACGAAGTAATAAAAGAGTGCGGTGTGCAGCTGAAAGATTCACTGAATTTTTTGGTAAAAGTCCATAACCCCATACCTAGTAAATTTGCTAAATCTTCAACTCTAAATTTAACGTGTATATGGCTATTTATGTAATCGATTAATAACCTTTTTTGATGATTGGAAAGCAGGTTGGCTAACGAACATTCTTTGACTATCACATTCGCATAATTCCGAAGTAAATGAACTGCTAGCTGAATCGCTAGTGACTCCGCATATAAAGTTCCACCCATACTTCCTGCAGCAGCCTCGTTCTGAACTGAGTCAACCAGATTTAACAATACAGGATCATGAAGCTGTAATTCATCATGAAGGAAAACATCTTTAATTGGCCTATCTAAAACCTCACAAGCAACTTTAGACATGAGCTCATTAGTGATGTAGACATGAGATACATCAATATCTTGAGTCCAATACCAATGAGAATCCGATAGCGTGGTCAGTAACGAAATATCACCTGATGAGCATGTTTTTTTTGTCCATTTACCATCAAAGCACCTTTGCATTGGGGTATGAGCATTTGTGTATTTAACAATCATGTAGTGATCAATTGGAGGGATGGGAACATCCTGACCTCTATAATGGTAGGCCCGATGGGAAATACCTTCCCACCCTAAATTTTCACTTGAACTTAATAATCTACCTGGAACCCATTCTGGAAGCTCTTGGGGCTTAATTATATTATTCATATCACAACCTCTGGAGGTCATTATTTGTGATTAATAAAAAAACAATAGATTAAGGTCATCCTTAAAATTCTATTATTCTTAGACCTTGATTACCTACATCATAAGAAAGAGCGGCCTATAAGGCAGACCGCCTTTTCTCTTCGCTAAAAATAAATTTTGGTTTAAAAATATAAGCCAAAGCTGGCATTAAGAACAAAGCACTCAGTGCAGACACTGATAGCCAAATTCCTATCAAGAGCCCCATTTCCGCCTGAAAGCGTAATGATGAATAAAACCAAACACATACACTTGCAATGAGTACAAGCGCAGTAACCAAAACCCCTCTACCAGCACAATGAATAGAAGTAGAAATTGATTCTATGTACGAATGTCCTTTTTCATATTCACTTTTAATTCGATCACAGATGTAGAGAGCGTAATCTACCCCTAAACCGATGCCTAGTGCAGCTACAGGGACCGTATTGATATTCATCCCTATTCCCTGCCAAGACATAAATGCAAATGTAACCAAATTCGACAGAATAACAGGTGCCATAAAGAACATACCGGCAATGCTGGAGCGATATACCGCAATACACATAATGACCAGAATAAACAGAGCCAAAGCAATTGATTGAATTTGCCCTGACAAAATGACTTCATTTACAGCAGCTATTACACCAATAACTCCACCAGCCAAATGTATCTGGGCCTGATTAACTAGAGGATTGTCTGTGATAAATTGGTTAATTCTCGCGATCGCTGTCTGAATTGTCTCCCCTTTACGATCTGTGAAGAACAAAGTAACAGAGGCATTTCGGCGTTCCGTATCAACAAACCGGTCAAGATCACCAGGCTCAGCCGCATTCTCAAACATATACATCAGCTCACCATTCACTAATGTATTTTCACCTAGTTCGTGATAACGAGTATTACCCTCACGAAGGGTTTTATTAACTTCAGGTAGAATATCAGCAATTGATAAAGTTCCACCTATCTGAGGCTGCGCTTCCATGTGTGTTTGGAAACGTAGCATAGTGTTAAGTACTTCAACTTCTTTAACTTGATTCTCTCTTTCTCCTCCCACGACAACGAACATTCGATCAGCACCGGGGAATTTTTTGTTTATCTTCGCTGAATCTTCGTTGTACTCTGATTCAGGCCATAAGATTGGGCTACCGGGATTTGCGTCACCCACTTTCAATCCGAGAGAGTAATAACCGCAAACCATGAATAATGTCACAGCTATAAAAACCACTGCATAACGCGCTCTTGTTTCAACAACTTTCACACAAAGATTAAGAACCGGACGAATTAAAATCACATCCAAATTTAAACCATGAGCATAAGAGTTTGGTTTTTTGACCCATGAGAGCAAAACAGGTGTAAGTATCACTGCACTTACAGCTACAGTAGATACCCACACAACCGCTAATATAACTAACTTTTGTAACAAAGGGATGGGACTAATCGCTACCACCGCGACACAACCCGCATCTGTCGCAATGCCTAGCAATCCTGGACGAAGGAGATCTTTAAGAGTAAGGCGTGCCGCAATTTTTGAACACAAATTATCGCCTAACAGATCAATTTCTTCGTGAAACCGGGTAATCATTTGCACTGAATGCGAGACTGCTCTCGCAGTGATCAACATTGCAATTACAACTACCAAAGGATCAAAGTGAATTCCACACAGTTGCGAAATACCTAATGCCCAAATTGCGCTAACAGCTCCAGAAATAAGAGGTAAAAGTGTACCCCGCCATGTACGATTGATAATGAACAGTAGGACTAGAAAAATAGATAATGCTAGCAATACTAAATTCATCGTTTCAGGTAGGTAGTGGTTTACCCACCCATAGAGAATAGGGTTACCAACTACGCTGACTTCAACAGATTCATCTTCAAATTGTTTAGCCAGCTCATATGCCTGATCAAAAGCTAGATTATAATTCAGAAGATCATCAAAGAAGTCGACTGTAATCAGTGTAGCTTTCAAATCCTTAGATACATAAGGGCCGTAAACCAACGGATTTTTAAGAATCGCCTGTTTGAGTTCACTAATTTCTTTTTCCGACTGAGGAAGATTTGGCCACATATAAGGCCTACTTTCGATACCCTCAGTTGATGCTTTAACTTCCTTCAGCTTTTTACCAGCCAATGAATAAATTTGGAATTCATTAATAGCATCAATTTTTAAAAGCCCTTGCGTTATACCTTGAACTTTTCCCAAAACATTGAGATTAAAAATATCCTTATCTTTTGCCACAACCATAAAAGTAATGATATTTGTGCCACCAAAAGTATTTTTAAATTCCTCATGGGTTTTAATATATTTATGAGATGTTGGCTGAAGATCTTCGAAAATAGTTTTTACATCAATATTAAATGCAGGATATGACAAAAGTAGTGTAAAAAAACATACAATAGCTAATACGATTTTTCTTTTATTTATACACGCTAGCGCAAACTTTTCCATAGTGATCACCAAACCAACTTATCACTTAACTCAACGAATTTGTTATATTTCGGGCTAAATTTTCCAACATTTGCCCCAACTGCAACATATTCACCATCAACCAGATTAATTTCTGTATGCCAAGACAAATCCATTTTATCGAAAATGCCGCTTTTTAGGTTTTCTAAGCTATTATCAATTTCGACCCAGACACCTTTATTCCCGACAGAGAACCAAACATTTCTATCTTCATCCCAAATTATATCCATTAAATGCTCAGAAACTTTTCCTCCACTGGTTTCTACTCTTTGCCAAGTTATACCACCATCTTCGGTTTTGATGATTAGTCCATCTAAACCTACAGCCAGACCATTGAATTGATCTTTGAACTCTATAGCCATTAAACTACTTTCAATATCAAAATCTAATTCAACTAAGCTCCACGAATCGCCATCGTTATCACTAATTAAAATTGTTCCAAACTCACCTACAGCAATAACTTTACTATCATTAATTTTAATAATGTCATTTAAGATAACATCTTCATCTTCACGCATTTTCCCCCAAGAGCGCCCATAATCATTTGTTTTAAGGATTGCACCAAACTCACCCACGGACCAAGCTTCACCATTAATATACGTATGAACGCGGAGTAACTTATTTGCAACTTCATTTTTAGGAACAATAATTTCTTTCCAAGTTTCTCCTGAATCTTCAGTTATTAAAACAACACCTGTATTACCTACAGAAACTGCTTTATTATTATTCCAAGCGGATACATCTTGAAAATGATTGGTTTCCTTAGTTTTTTGAAGACGCCATGTGGAACCGGAATCATTTGATCGTAAAATTTTCCCGTAGCTTCCTACTAACCAGATATTCTCACTATCTACAACATCAACTCCATATATATTATCTCTTGGCTCGATAGCCGGCGTTTCAACTTTCTCAATTGTGACAGTTGGCTTAACAAAAACCCCTGCCCACAATAAACCACTAACTATCATCCAAGGTATGATTGAAATAATCGTTTTACTAATACTAAATTTATTTTTCTGTGGTAAATCACATTTGTAATTATTATTAGACATACTATGAACCAGGAAAAAATCTGCTAAGCAGCGATACAATCACTGCCTAGCAGTCAATTAAAGGAAATATTTCTGTTAATTTATCTCGCAATTTTTAGTAATTGCTTCAAGCTAACGTTATTCTCTTTCACGCCAGCCGGATTTGATTTCATATTCGCAGACCATGTAGTCGAGAAATTAGCCTTATAATCGATTACATGACCAATCACTGGAATTACGGCTTTATAACCATCGTCTGCAACCTCAGGTCGATTCTGGAAGATAAAGAACTTCCAGAATTTACCATTTTGGTCATACGCCTCACCAAGGTATGGACGCGGCCAGTCTTTCTCCATATACACCACTTTTTTGCTATACGGATGCCCCTCAGGTGGAGTACCTTCAATTACGTAGACTTCACGCGGCTCCCATTCAATATGTTTCGCAGGGTAATAAAACGGCTTGTCATCAAGGCCAACGCTTGGGAATTCTGCGTTAGTGCCCTCTTTACTTTTATCAACACTCAGCTCTGGGCTGTGAGCAATTGCAAAAACCCAACGCGTATCTACCAACTTAGTTGATTGATACTTGGTAGGAACCGCATCCCAAATATCCCAGTCATCATAAAGCTGAACTGTTCCGCCAATTGGATCCATCCAAGCACTACCAGTAAGACGTCTTGCACGTCTAACAGATTTCAGATAAGCCCATGTATCATCCGGCTTTGCGGCACTAGGGTCATTGTATCTAATCGAAAAAGTACCTAATCCTTTTATATCCTGAGGGCTTTGAGCGACAAGAATAGTCTTCTGCATAATATCGCCATCACCTTCCTGAACAGGACCACCGTCTAAACGACCTTCCATATAATAACGGCGTGACCACCAACGCTGGATACGTTCTACACCATCTTCGCCATCGATAAATACAAATGACAGATCACGTAAATCCATAGTTGCGCCATAGGTTGGAGATCGAAGGTTCCAAATCAGTTTATCACCGGCATGAGGATCATTTGGATCTATATCCTGAGGATCAAAAAACATTCCAGAAGTCCAACCCGATACCTGTCTAGTAGCCGGATCAAACTTAACCTTACCCTTACCTTGCTGGGTTGCCTCTATGTATTTAGGATCAACATCAATTTTTTCAGAGTGACGAATCTTCATGGTTAAGCCACGTTCTTTAATCATCCACTCAAGTCTTTCAGGAATCATGTCTCCTACACGCTTTCCTTCAAACTGTGCATCTTTTACCGCATCAAAGTTAGCTTTAGAAATCACAGTACCTGCTGGTAGTTCCGCTGCTTGTACTGCTCCAACAACAGCCCAACACAACACAGCGGCCTGAGATATTTTCTTTAAATAACCAATATTCATAATTTTGAGCCTCTTATAACTAGAATTGGCGAGTTAGGGTAAAGGTCAACTGATTATCGTCACCGAACCAGTCGAAGAATGAAGCTGAGTTTTCAAGAGCACCCAGTGGGTTTCTACCTGGTACACTTCCAGCAGCAACATGCTTCTGATCACCATCTGTCCACCAAAGGTTAGCTTCGCCTTTGAATCTCCAATTATCGCCAAAGACCATTTCAACAGCAGGAATAGCAAACCCACCGCCATTACTAAGGTCGGTACCCAGAACTAAAGACGGATTAATTGTGTCGCGGTTGAAATTGAGTAAAGTGAAGAAGGTTAGGTAGGTTGTATGTTCTTTCTTTTTCGCTCCGAAAGAAGCAAATTCTACGATTTCATCATTTTCATCATAATCGACAATCCAGGTATCAAACAGTTGGATACTTGTAAGCGAAGGACGATTGGTACCAAGCCAGCTAGATAAATCTAATTCTTTATCTAAGCGCACCATAGTGACCAAAGTATCTTTTTCTTTTACCCCAGCCCAACCAGGTAATGATGATTGCAGAGCACCATAGTTATATGGTTTGTCAGGAATAAATGCGAATTCGGCACTGAGTGTAGAATCAATGCTTTGGCTATATGTATTCGCTGTAAAGCCAAATACATCTATTTCAGGGAACACCCAGTCACCAAGAACCTGATTCTTTGCAAGCTCACCGTAAGACTGCATAGACGTTACACCAAACGCACCTGGCACTGCAGAATTGGCCGCAGGGTTTATGATCGGTTGAGGATTAAAGGTTTTTAAGTACGCAAATGAGTAACCAATTGAGCCTGCCGTACCATTCCAGCGTAAACCAAAGGTAGGATCATCCCAATCACCATTTGGATTATCTTCGTTGTAGTCAGTAAATGCAGTGAAATCTACGCCCCGATATGGGTGAGGAATCCAACGTCCACCCTCGATGTTGAAATTACTACCCATGTCTTCAGCACGATCCCAACCAGGACGTACATAAAAGTTCAGGTTACCGTCCAGTTCTGGTACATCAACATTAAAGTTCGCCAGAATTAGCGGTTTACGCCAATCTTCATTATTCTCGAAGAAAAGCCGTTTCCTATAATCAAAACCATGAACCACGTCGAGAGCCTGAAAGAAATCACTTTCACCCCAAACTAATTGTTGTTTGCCTAAACGCACATCAACACGATCATTCAGAGAAAAATCTACGTAAAACTCACGTAAAAAATCCCCCAAACTGTCTGTTTGATACTGATCCAAGTAATCCTGAGTTGTAGCAAAACCTCCTGGGGTCTGCGTTTGTGTCAGCTGTTCAAGATCATCCAGATAGCTTGTCTGATACTCTTTGTCGAGACGACCAACAGCTTTCCAAAACACGTCCCCTGCTTGAGCATCCATCTCTAGCTGTAAGGATGTCCTTGCCATGCCTACATCCCACTTGTCATTGCCTGCTGTTTCTTCTTGATCTTCAAGAAATATGGAGGTTTGGGCACGAACGTACCCACTAAAATTGACACTATAGTCATCATCTGCATGAGCTAAGCTGCCCAGTAATAGTCCTGCACTGACCAGTAGAGAACTGGTTTTCTTTTGATTTTTTTTCACAATGATTGCCTACATTTTATATTTGTTATGTTTTGACAAACTAAAACTTCATTCGCCCAAGCACTTGAATGAACTTTCACATTCATGAGCTTTGGCATAAACAGAGCAATCAATTACCGTGCCAAAGACAAATAAAAAACAATAAGCATTTGAATAAAAAGGAATTTATAAACAATTATTAAAGATTAGTTTTCCAGATATAGTTTGATAATCAAACGCTACGTTCGACTTTCAAACGCAATTTACAGAAGGCTGTTTATCTAGGAATATTGCCAATAAAAACAGGGGCTTGGTGATGCAAACTTAGGAACTAATCATTTAGTTCCAACAAAATAGTTATATAGAATCATACCAATGTGTTAGCTTTTCAATAGCCTAAAAAAAGGTTTACTGTTTTACACTGGTAAAGCGTGGCAATATTTTTTATTCATAGTTAAACCAAATCAGTTGGATTAACTATGAAATTTCTACATGGATTGTACGACGGCTAACTGGCAGCATATGAAAATGATGCGACCTATTACCCTGATTTGAGTAATGTGTTATTTTTTAATTCCTAAATTGAATGCTCGTTAGACCAATCTAAAAATAATAATGAGAGCAAAAAAATGCCCCGTACTCAGCAGAAATATGCATCTAACAATAAAAACCCTGCGGACTTTTCCCAAAAAGAAATTGATATGGCTTGGGAGCGATTTCTTTGTGGTAGTGAAAAACATGAAATCATAAAAGTAAGAGGCAGCATCATAAATTCATGGGAACGTTGCCAGTCAATCGGTGTGGACCCCTCAACAAAGATTGCACCAGTTCTTGCTTCTGAGGATGATATGAATATAACCCTCAGTCAAAATGAAGACTTGCTAAGGTGCTCACGCTCAACCATTGAAGAGTCGAAACTACTATTAAACGACTTAGAAACCGTTCTATTTATTACTGACAGGAATGCGCTAAACCTTACAATCACAGGTGACCCGAGGACTATAGACCGCGCCAAAGATATCAGTTTGCTTCCAGGAAGTTTTTGGAGGGAAGTGGTAACTGGATCAAATGCAGTAGGGACAGCCATAGAATCTAATCAACCAACACAAGTGCATGGCCAAGAACATTTTTGTGAAGGTTTTAAACCCTGGAGTTGTACTGCTGCTTGTATTTATGACCCTTATGACATGCAAAGAATCGGGGTTATTGATATTTCAGGGTTATCAGATAGCTTTAACCGTTTCCACTTACCCCTAGTTACTTCTTGGGCAAATACTATTCAATCTCAACTTCAAACATTGACGATACTGCGTTGGTCGAAAATTGAAGAAGCACTTATTTCAAGCACTAAATTCAATGGTTCTGATAATTTCCTTCTATTCGATAAACAGGGTCGTTTTATAAGATCAAACACCAACGATGAAAAACTACTAAAAAGCTTTATACCTAGATATAAAGACGGTAGGAAATTTAGGCTGAATTTAGAAAGGTATGGCGGTGATAAGCCTGACTTAGAACACCTAGCCTTTTACCAATCAATGGATGATTATATTCAACCTATCTTAGATCCAAAACAGAGAAATAAGCTACTAGGGTTCAAAGTAAATATTCCTAGGGACGGTACATCACAAATAATTAATCACAACGGTAATACGCAAAGTACAACGACATCATTGAGCGTTTCACCAAACATAAGCACCCTAAACCTAGGGCCATCACATGAAAACGACAAAATAAAACTAGCGGCAAAATCACCTTTACCCATTCTATTATTAGGTGATACTGGTTCCGGTAAGGAGTATGCAGCAAAAGCTATTCATACGGAATACACTAGTTCTGAGTCCCCTTTTATTGCTTTAAATTGCGGTGCATTTTCAAAAGATCTACTTAATGGCGAATTATTCGGTTATGTAGAAGGCGCTTTTACTGGTGCAAAAAAGGGCGGCATGATCGGAAAGATTGAAGCTGCTAATGGAGGGGTTCTATTTCTGGATGAAATAGGAGAAATGCCATTAGAGATACAACCTGTATTTTTACGTGTTCTTCAAGAAATGGAAATTTATCGCGTGGGTGAAACAAAACCACGAGCTGTAAATTTCAAACTTATCGCAGCGACCAATATTGATCTAAAGCTCGCGGTACTCAAAGGTAATTTCAGAAAAGACCTTTACTATAGAATCGCTAATATTGTAATAACGCTTAAACCCCTTTCAGAACGGAACGAAGAGATTCCTAGCTTAATTGAGTCAATTCTAGATAGGATTAGTGCAACCTATCAAACAGAACGAAAGCAGGCATCAAAAGAACTTACCGAAAAGCTGAAATTGATGTCCTGGCCTGGGAACATTAGAGAGTTATCTAATGTCCTTGAATATATGACGTTTATGTCAACGGGAAATATACTCGTACCTGAAGACCTTCCTCCTGAATACTTAACTGGTAATGAAAGCATTAACGAAGAACCTACGGAGCAAGGTTCAACAACATTAAACAACACTAGATTCATTAGTTTGGAAAATGCCGAAAAATCTAGTATTGCAGCAGCAATACAAGCAAGTAATGGAAATATGACCAAAGCATCTAAACTACTTGGTATTGCTAAAAGTACTTTATACCAGAAAGTAAAAAAGTATGATTTATAATCATGCAGTGTTGGTGAATAAGTACTTTCATAAGAGATTGTATTCTTAAAAAGATTGGTCATTTTTTATGGGCCATAAATTTTTATTTGCTGATATCGTTTAACCAATAAAAAAGTATCAAATATAAATACATAGCCCATATGGAAAAACCTTCAGAAAGAGTAATTTCAACGATCAAAAATAACGACCCATATCGAGAATATAGTCACCATCCATTGCTCATTCAGAACCTTTCTGCTCAATGGTAAACAGAAAACTAACTGCAACAGCTGTACTCATCATGTGCTAACAAGCACTATAGGATAATTGAAAATTCCTGTTACATTACCGCAATGCAATAAACTTAAAGTCTACTCTATATCATCCGTTATAAAAGTGTATTAGCTTAACGTGAGGGCAGATTAAATAACTGTTTATCAACCAGTTAGATCCAATCTTTCGAATACAAAAAATCACAGCTTAATACTGATAAGTGTGTTTTCAGGCGAAAATTATATGCTAAATATTGGTCTGAGCAAGCCACAACAAAGCATAAAATCAACAAATATCAGGAATAATTTTTTTTAAACCCCTATCAAATAACAAAAAAATCCCACATTTTTTTTCAAAAAACACTCTTTATTATTCAATAGGACCATTAAAACATCAGGCATTATTTCCTACGTGTTTAGAGATTAGGAAGCAAAACCTTCTTTATATTATTAGCTTTAAGTTATGGTGAGTCGGGATATTCGGTTGCCCCCGGTTTTCTGGCTCGCCACCCTTTAAATGCTATATCTAAAATCAAATTAGATTTATTTAGAGTATTCAAGCATCACCACGCTAGAAAACATTAAAACTAAATTCTAATTGAAAACACCAGCATTGTTTTAGCTTTGCACATCCTCCACAGGAGATTAAAAGTTTAGTTTCCCTGTTTTACGGGCTGCGTTATCTGATCTTATCAATTAACCAGCCCGTTTTTTTTTACAATATAAGCCACTCAATTATCCAAAAAACAACACTTTTTATTCAATATCTATTTTCTACAGATATATATATTTATTCAAGTAATCCCAATGAATCTTTACCCCTTTGATAAACAACTCTAAATAAGCATAAAAATGGAGAATCTATATGAATGCAGCAGCTGATAAAGTAACTGTATTAGATGCAATGGTGATTGGTGCTGGTGTTGCGGGTATGTACCAACTTTATAATTTAAGAAAAATGGGCCTAAAGGTACGTGCTTACGAAACAGCAACCGGTGTAGGAGGTACCTGGTATTGGAATCGCTACCCAGGTGCTCGTTTTGATTCTCAAGCAGAGATCTATCAATACTGGTTTGATGAAGAGATGTATAAGTCTTGGAAACCCAGCGAGCGTTTCCCTGCTCAACCTGAAACTGAAGAATGGCTAAATTATGTTGCCGACCGTCACGAACTGAAAAAAGACATCCAATTCAGTACTCGTATTAAGTCTGCTCACTATGACGAAGAGACTAATAGATGGAATGTAGTTACTGATTCGGGAGAGCTAATCAATACTCAGTTTTTACTTGCTTGCTGCGGCATGCTGTCAGCTCCAATCGAAAACCGCTTTAAGGGCCAAGAAACGTTCCAAGGCGAAACATATCTAACCGGAAAATGGCCGAAAGACGCGAAAAGTTTAACTGGAAAACGCGTAGCTGTAATTGGTACAGGAGCTACAGGTATACAGGTAATTCAGACAATAGCTCCAGAAGTTAGCTCGATGAAAGTTTTTTGTCGAACTCCTCAATACGCTATTCCAATGAAAAACCCAAAATATTCTGAACAAGACTGGGCCTATTGGTGTGAACGTTATGATGAGACAAAAGACAAAGTAATGAACTCTTTTGCCGGTTTTGACTATGATTTCACAGCAAAACCATGGCATGAATCTACTGAAGAGGAGAGACTCGCTGTCCTTGAGAAACATTGGGAAGAGGGCTCACTTTCATTATGGTTAGCTAGTTACTCAGAAATTTTCTTTGATGAAGATATTGCTGAAGAAGTCTCAGAATTCGTACGAAATAAAATGCGTCAACGCTTAGGAAATGACGAAAAACTTTGTAGCCTTTTAATTCCAACGAAAGATGATTACACCTTCGGTACTCACCGTGTTCCATTAGAATCGAACTATCTTGAAGTCTACCTACAAGATAATGTAGAGCCAGTAGATTGCAGAACTACTCCCATCCAAGAATTTGTTCCTGAAGGTATCAAAACTGAAGATGGAACTATTCATGAATTCGATGTAATTATTTTAGCGACCGGTTTTGATGCAGGCTCAGGCGCCCTTAGCCGTATTGATTTTCGAGGTCGAGATAACCGTTCATTGAAAGATCAATGGCAACAAGAAATTACCACGGCAATGGGACTCCAAGTACATGGGTATCCAAATCTATTTACCACTGGTGCACCTCTTGCTCCATCAGCTGCGCTCTGCAACATGACAACTTGTCTTCAGTATCAAGTTGACTGGATCACAAATTGCATCGATTTTGCATTAAAAAACGGCAAGAAAACAATAGAAGTATCCAAAGAAGTAGAAAATGCATGGGTGGAACATCATGATGAAGTTGCTTCAAAAACACTTGTTGTAAAAACTGATTCTTGGTACATGGGTTCGAATGTAGAAGGCAAGCCTCGCCGTTTATTATCATATATTGGCGGTGTTAATGACTATCACAAGAGATGTGATGAAGTAGCAGAGAAAGGCTACCCAGGTTTTAAAATAGATTAGTGGCTGTTCTACACACATATTAAAGTAGGTGATTTAAATGAGTATTTATTACACCCAAGAAGTTCATGGCCCTTATGAATTAATCAATATTGGAAACTTACAGCTTGAGGAAGGTGGGAATATTCCCGACTGTTTACTAGCTGTAGCCACATTTGGTGAACTCAATTCAGAAAAAGATAACGCTATACTTATACCGACTTGGTACTCAGGCACCAATAAAATTATGGAGCAAGTGTATATCGGTGAAGGTCGACCTCTAGACCCCTCTGAATATTTCATCATTATTGTCAACCAAATAGGTAGTGGTCTTTCAAGCTCTCCCAGTAATTCTCCTGAGAACCTGAAAGGACCTCTTTTTCCACTCGTGCGCATTGGAGACGATGTTAGGGCCCAACATAAACTTCTTACGGAGCATTATGGCTTAGAGAGCCTTGCTTTAGTCTTTGGTGGCTCCATGGGAGCTCAACAAAGCTATGAATGGGCCGTTCGCTATCCTGATTTTGTGAAACGTGCAGCGCCTTTGGCTGGAACAGCTAAAAACACAGAACATGACTTCATCTTTGCAGAAACGTTGATTGAAGCCATCGAATCAGACCCTAACTTTAAGGATGGTTTTTACAATTTAGGCTCCGAAGTGGCTGAAGGTTTAGAACGCCATGCAAAACTGTGGACAGTAATGGGGTGGAGCACTGATTTTTTTGCTAAAAACAGGCATAAAGATCTTGGACACACCAACATCAGGAGCTTTGTTAATGATTTCATGATTGAATACTTCGCGCAAATGGACCCAAACAATCTACTTAGAATGATTTGGAAATGGCAAAGAGGTGATGTCAGTCGTCATACAGCAGGTGACCTTCCCGCTGCGCTTGGCAGAATCAAAGCCAAAACGTATGTAATGCCAATCAGTCATGATATGTTCTTCACTGTAGATGATTGCCGTACTGAACAGCAAATGATTCCAGGAAGTGAATTGCGACCGATAATATCCATTGATGGACACCTTGGCCTTTTTGGTACTGACGAACAGATGATACATCAAGTGGATGAATATCTTGATGAATTACTAAGCATGGATCTCTAATTTTTTAAAGGAAGGAATTCCAACTTAACTCCTAGTAACAGGGATATTCTAAAACATTAGTCAGACCTCATAGTTAAAGAAATGGGAGGTCTAACCAAGTTATTGCGCTTTCTTGTTACTGGTTTTGAAAGCAAAAAAGAGTCATATGGTTTTACCTATGGCTCTTTTCGTTTCCTGAGCCTGATTACTGCTTTCTACCAACACTGCTGATGGGCTAAGGGCTGATAGGAGTAAGGCTGAAGCGATGGGTATTCTTCTTAATTGTGCTGTGCGTTAAGTGAGCGACCTAAATATTTTATAACCTTCAGTGTCTATCTGAGTATTTTTACATACTTAGGGGCGTCAATAGAGAACTTTGCTTGATTTGACCCAACTGATTCAGGTGGAAGGTGGCAATAATGTCGTCACCAATGTAGAGTTTATGTCCTTCTTTGAAAGGTACTCTAAGCTATTTGGAAAACCCCATGAATTAAGGCTACTTTTCAACAATAGCCTTCCAAATAAATTGTGTAAATATAGTAAGAATTGATCAACTTTTATTGAAATAAAGCTTCACGGTATACTTATCACAATCTTTATTTGTTTGGCAGGCTATATTTAGATCACTGATTTTCACAATCTTTATTGTAAGACCACATCTTTGTCGGTTTACAATAAAGATTGTGAATTTCAATAAAGATTGTGAAAACATCTCCGGTTAAACTAGGGAAGTATTTACACTGGCGTTGAAATGACAAAACGGGCCTCAGGGCCCGTTTTTCGTTTACAGCAGCTCATTCCTATGCTCCTGCGTGGGGCGGGTATTTACCACTCAGGCCTCGTATTCCTGCGTGGGTACACCGATGGAATACCGCACAAGCTCAACCTCCAACTGCATTACCACGCGGAGCGTGGGAGCGGAGGAACGAGGAGCATTGAAACGAGGGGCAATGCAGCACACCACGCTGGCGCCCATGCTCCTGCGTGGGGGCGGGTACTTCCCTCTCGGGCCTTGTATTCCTGCGTGGGTACACCGATGGAATACCGCACAAGATCAACCTCCGGTTACGTTACCACGCAGAGCGTGGGAACGAGAGGTGAAGTGCGGAAACGCCGCTCACCACGCTAGCCCCCATGCTCCTGCGTGGGGGCTAATATTTACCACTCGGGCTTCGTATTCCTGCATGGGTACACCGATGGAATACTGCACAAGATCAACCTCCGGTTACGTTACCACGCGGAGCGTGGGAACAAGATAATTACAACTTAAGTCTATAGCTAGCTGTACAAAAAATAATCATTTGGTACTGGAGCTATTCCACTTTTCTCTAACAATGCCCATAGTGTCGAAAACAATAAAATATAGGAGCATCGTTATGAGTCTACTCGGGTCAATTAAGTCTTTATTTTCACCCCTGCCTGATGGCGCCATTCGCTATAAAGGCTACACCATTGCGGCCCTACCA
>JBLHXM010000083.1:0-15153 GCA_047630395.1 Dokdonia sp. | reverse complement strand
TATCAAGCACGAATTGGGAGAAAGTCCGTATCGTTTTAACTGGCAAACACCCATTTTATTGAGTTCACACAATCAAGACATTCTGTACTTAGGGGGTAATAAATTAATGCGCTCTATGAATCAAGGAGATACTTGGGAGGCGATAAGTCCGGACTTGACTCATGGAGGCAAAGAAGGAAATGTAGCCTATGGAACCTTGGCGACGATTAGTGAATCTCCTTTTCAATTTGGACTTATTTATACAGGAAGTGATGATGGGAAGATTCAAGTCACTAAAAATGGTGGCGCCAATTGGGCAGACGTTTCTGGACAGTTACCCAAAGACCTCTGGGTGTCTAGAGTGGTGGCATCTGAGCATAAGAAAGAACGCGTGTATGCAACCTTGAATGGATATCGATGGGATGATTTTAAGGTGTATGTCTATGTCTCAGATAACTATGGGCAAACATGGAAGGATATTTCAGGGAACATCCCGATGTCACCCGTGAATGTTTTAGTGGAAGATCCCCAAAAAGAAAATATTATATACGTCGGAACAGACAATGGATCCTATGTAAGTATGAATGGTGGTGGTGAGTATCACGCTTTCGCGAAAGGGCTGCCAGCAGTCGCTATTCACGATATTAAAATTCAAAAAAGAGAAAATCATCTCCTACTAGGTACGCACGGACGTAGTATCTACAAAACGGATCTTTCGGCGATACAAGCTGTTGATGTCACTAAAAATATTCAAATTTTTGAAGTGGCTTCAGTTCGACAATCTCGACGTTGGGGAAATAGCTTCAGTATGTGGAGAGCTCCTTTTGAGCCTAAAGTGGCTGTGCAGTATTACACCAGCTATGCAGGAAAATTTTCATTAATCATTAAGAATGAGGAAGGGAAAGAATTGCAAAGTATCTCGCTAATGCCAGAGACAGGAATGAATTTCGTGGATTATGATCTTACCATTTCTGAAAAAGGAAAAAAACTACTTGAAAAGGAAAATTCTGAACTCAATATTTCTAAACAAAAAAATGGAAAATACTATCTTCCAAAAGGGAAGTATATCCTTGAGCTTTCAAATGCTGGCGTAACAACAAGTACGCCTTTGGAAGTGAAGTAATCTTCTTTAAAGTTTTATTTTAAAACCGATATTATTGTAAGACAGTATCGGTTTTTTTATACATAATGGTGTTTCACACCTAATTTAGGAAGGGCCATCATCTATTTGCGCAGGCAACTGTTGATCAATTTTTGAATGATACTCAGCTGTATTCTCTGGAATTCTCATTGGGAGCAAGTGTCCTTTTTTTTAAAGGTTTTTCTTTGAATATGGATGGCAATTATGAAATCGTGCGTAATCAAATTAATTTGCCAGCTGGCGATGTATCTTTAGAAGAGCTGCTGCTACAGCAACAGCAGTCGCAATCTGGACTTAACCATTTCGTGAGTATTGGGCTTAGTTATTCTTTTGGCTCGATTTACAATACGGTTGTAAATCCTAGGTTTATTTTTAGCAGCAATAATAGTGTAGGGATAAGGGTGTCTTTTTGTTTAAATTTCCGGCCTAGGGACATTGATATATTTTGTACTTTCAGAGAATGGCTTACAATCATTCTCACGGTCATGCTCATGCCACAAAGAACATAAAGGTCGCTTTTTTTCTCAATCTTGTTTTTACGATTATTGAGATTATTGGTGGGATTATGACCAATAGTGTTGCTATTCTCTCTGACGCTGTTCATGATTTGGGGGATAGTCTTTCCTTGGGGCTCGCATGGTATTTTCAAAATTATTCAAAGAAAGAACGTACACATTCATATAGCTATGGCTACGGACGCTTTTCGCTACTGGGCGCAATTATCAATTCTGTTGTTCTGGTCGTAGGGAGTATTTTCATCTTTATTGAAGCGATACCTAGGCTCATAAGTCCTGAGCAACCCGATACTCAAGGAATGATGATCCTTGCCGTTCTCGGAGTGATTTTTAATGGAGCCGCTGTTCTTAAACTCCAAAAAGGATCGAGTATTAATGAGCGTGTAGTGTCTTTGCATTTATTAGAAGATGCTTTGGGATGGATAGCCGTACTCATAGGATCGATCATCATGCACTTTTTTGAATTGCCTATTATTGATCCAATACTCTCATTAGGTATCGCTGCTTTTATTCTTATTAATGTCTATAAAAATCTAAAGGAAACGATTCAGATTGTTATGCAGGGCGTCCCAGATGCTGCCGGTGTGCAACAGGTGGAGAAACAATTATTGTCTTTTCCAGAGATTAATGCGGTACACGATATCCATATCTGGTCTATGGATGGTGAGTATAATATAATGACAGCTCATCTGGAACTAAATGAGGTATACACGTTATCTGCGCTCGAACCGTTGAAAAAACGAATACGTGCCGATTTGCGTAATTTGAATATCGAGCATGCCACCTTGGAGTTTGAGACAACAAATGAAGACTGTTGAGTTGGCTCCTAGTTTCGTCTATAATTTGGTTAAATTAAAATATATCAAAACAAGACTTTGACCTTTCTAATTTTCTTAAAACCATCGAGCTAGAATATATGAAGCCAGGATGGGTAGAAGGTTCTATTGTTTCGGGAGGTTGGCTGCCGGGCAATAACTCCTATGAAAACCCAAACAATACGGATCCAGAAAGTAAGTGATTAAGTGAAATCTATTGGAAAACCTACGTAGAAGCAATGCATATTTTGACGCGAGTGCTGTTCCGTAATGGAGTTGTAGTGACTGCCGGAACAGATGCTAATGGTGCCTGTGGAGTAATTCTGGGATTTTCGCTCCGTGATGAATTAGAATCACTCAGTAAAGTAGGGTTGACAAATGCTCAGGTGCTACAGGCGGCAACCGTAGCTTCAGCAAAATGGATGCAGGGCAATACCGGAAAAATCGAAGCTGAATATAAAGCCGATTTGGTTCTTTTAAAAGAAAATCTATTAGAAGGTATACGAAATACGAGAGCTATCCATGCAGTAATTGCAAATGGAAAATATTTAGATAGAGCATTGATTGATGAAATTTTGAAATCCATAAAAGAGGCTAATAATAAAAGTAGAAAAATTAATATTGATGGATTTATTAATTGATTCAAAAAAGAAGTTGCTTTAGGAGCTGACCTTAATTCGGAGGCAATACCTTACAGGCTTTTGTGTGTGATTATGCAGAACGTAGTGCATTGTAATGAAGATTTTTTGAAGTCTGCTTTCGCGAAAGAGGATGCACAAGACACTTCAGTTGCTTATACTCATTCTAAATAAGCCTAACATACGGCTTGTAATGTTGCCAAAACAACGTTTGAGCCGTATTTTTGTTAGGATTATTCCAAACCAAAAAACTCAATGAGCGGATTATTAAAATCTTCGATAGGTAGAAAAGTAGCAATGGCACTTTCAGGCCTTTTTCTCGTGGTCTTCCTTACACAACACTTTGTTATTAACTTAGCTTCAGTGATTTCTCCAGACACGTTCAATACATGGTCGCATTTCATGGGAACGAATGGATTGGTGCAATTTGGACTGCAGCCTGTACTTATCTTCGGAGTGTGTTTTCACTTCATTATGGGAATTGTACTCGAATTACAGAATAGGAAAGCACGACCGATAAAGTATGCAAACTTTAAAGGAGGCGCAGCCGCACCTTGGACGTCACGTAATATGATTCTTTCTGGATTGGTTATCCTTGCATTCTTAGGGTTGCACTTTTATGATTTCTGGATCCCAGAGATGGTGCATAAATATGTGGATTTTGCTCCGGAAGATCCTACGAGATACTATGCCGAGACAGTTCATAAATTTGAAAGCCCAGTGCGTGTTGGCTTATATGTGTTATCGTTTGTATTACTGACGATGCACTTATGGCACGGATTTGCTTCGTCCTTCCAATCGGTTGGATTTAATAATAAATATTCAAAAGCGCTCAAAGGCTTTACAAAGGTGTGGGCGATTACTATACCTGTGGGATTCATTTTTATTGCAGTGTATCTTCACCTTAATCAAATTCCACACTAAACAAATCAGCTATGGCATTAGATTCTAAAATACCTCAAGGACCACTAGCCGATCAGTGGACGAACTACAAAAATAAAATTGACCTTGTAAACCCTGCAAATAAACGTCTTATAGACATTATTGTGGTGGGAACTGGGCTTGCTGGAGGTTCTGCAGCAGCAACTTTAGCCGAGTTAGGATATAACGTAAAAGCATTTTGTTTTCAGGATTCTCCAAGACGTGCACACTCTATTGCGGCACAAGGAGGGATCAACGCAGCAAAAAACTATCAAGGCGATGGGGATTCAACCTACCGTCTTTTCTATGATACCGTAAAAGGAGGAGATTACCGTAGCCGTGAGTCAAACGTATATCGTCTGGCTGAGGTATCTGCAAATATTATTGATCAATGTGTTGCACAGGGGGTTCCTTTTGCACGTGATTATGGAGGATTACTAGACAACCGTTCATTTGGAGGGGTATTAGTAAGTCGTACATTCTACGCTAAAGGTCAAACCGGACAGCAATTGCTTCTTGGAGCTTATTCTGCGATGAACCGTCAGATAGGTCGCGGAAAGATTAAAATGTACAACCGCCACGAGATGTTGGATGTTGTCAAAGTAGATGGAAAGGCCCGTGGGATTATTACACGTAACTTGGTTACGGGTGAAATTGAACGTCACTCGGCACATGCCGTTGTTTTAGGAACCGGAGGGTACGGAAACGTATTCTATCTGTCTACAAATGCAATGGGATCCAATGTGACAGCAGCATGGAAAGCACACAAGCGTGGGGCTTACTTTGCAAATCCATGCTATACACAAATCCATCCAACCTGTATTCCAGTTTCGGGAGATCACCAGTCTAAATTGACGTTAATGTCTGAGTCATTGCGTAATGACGGACGTATCTGGGTGCCCGCTAAAAAAGAAGATGCTATCGCTATCCGCGAAGGAAAAAAGAAACCAACAGAGCTTTCTGAAGAAGAAAGAGATTATTATCTCGAGCGCCGTTACCCAGCCTTTGGGAACTTAGTGCCTCGTGATGTTGCGTCCCGTGCTGCAAAGGAGCGTTGTGATGCAGGTTTTGGCGTAAACAAAACGGGGGAAGCAGTCTATCTTGATTTTGCAAACGCGATCGAGCGTTATGGAAAAGAGCAAGCGTATATTCATCATAAAGATGCAAATGATGCTGCCGTTGTTTCTGAATTAGGAACAGAGGTAGTGCGTAATAAGTATGGGAACTTATTTCAGATGTATGAGAAAATCGTAGATCAAAACCCATACAAAACGCCAATGATGATCTACCCTGCGGTACATTATACGATGGGGGGTCTTTGGGTAGATTATAACCTACAGACTAATGTAGAAGGGCTCTATGCGATAGGGGAAGCAAACTTTTCAGATCATGGTGCAAACCGTTTAGGAGCTTCTGCTTTGATGCAAGGATTGGCAGATGGATACTTCGTATTGCCGTATACTATAGGAGATTATCTGTCACAAGATATTCGTACTGGACCTATCTCTACAGAAACTCCAGAATTTGAAGAAGCAGAGCAAAACGTCCGCAAGCAAGTAGATGCTCTTATCAATAATAATGGCTCCAAGCCAGTGGATTATTTCCACAAAAAGCTTGGTAAAATTATGTGGAACAAATGTGGAATGTCTCGTAATGCGACAGATTTACAAAGTGCCATAGAGGAGATTTCAGCCTTACGTGACGAATTTTATAAAGAAGTACGTGTTCCAGGAACTGAAAATGAGTTTAATGAAGAACTTGCAAAAGCATTGCGTGTTGCAGATTTCCTTGAACTAGGAGAGTTGTTTGCTAAGGATGCGCTTACGCGAAATGAATCTGCTGGAGGACACTTCAGAGAAGAGTCCGTAGAGCTAGAGGGGCCACAAAAAGGAGAAGCAAAACGGGATGATGAGAATTTCACTTTTGTCTCTGCTTGGGAATATAAGGGCGCGCCTAAAGATGCAGTATTGCATAAAGAAGAGCTTGTGTATGAGAACATTGAATTGAAACAAAGAAGCTATAAATAGAAAGATATATGAAACTAATACTTAAAATTTGGCGCCAGAAAAACGCTCAAGCGAAAGGACAAATGGTGACATACCCAATCGACGGAATTGAAGGGGATATGTCTTTCTTAGAAATGATGGATGTGCTTAACAATGAGCTCATTAATAAAGGAGACGAACCTGTAGTTTTTGATCACGATTGTCGAGAAGGTATTTGTGGTTCTTGTTCTATGTTTATTAATGGAGAAGCGCACGGGCCAGATCGTTTGGTAACGACCTGTCAGTTACATATGCGTAAATTTAAAGATGGCGAAACGATTACTATAGAGCCATGGAGAGCAGCTGGTTTTCCAGTGATTAAAGATCTTATGGTAGATCGCTCTGCTTTTGATCGTATTCAGCATGCTGGAGGCTTTATTTCAGTAAATACGTCAGGAAATACACAAGACGCTAACTCGATTCCGATCGAAAAGGCAGATGCGGATGATGCTTTTTCTGCTGCTACCTGTATTGGTTGTGGTGCGTGTGTAGCGAGTTGTAAAAACTCGAGTGCAATGCTATTTGTTGCGGCAAAGGTGAGTCAGTTTGCTTTGCTTCCTCAAGGTCAAGTTGAAGCGACGGATCGTGTGATGAATATGGTAAATCAAATGGACGAAGAAGGTTTTGGAAACTGTACAAACACAGGAGCTTGTGAAGTAGAGTGTCCAAAAGGAATTTCTCTTGAAAATATTGCACGTATGAACCGTGAATATTTAGCAGCTTCGCTGAAAGGATAAAAAATTTCGCGAAAACGAAATAAAATACAAGACGTCCCAAATTCCAATTACTGGGGTTTGGGGTTTTTTTTTGACGTTCATTTGTGCGATGAGATTTGGTTTTTTTCGGCTTTCGCCAAACTGCAACTAAAAAAATACCTATCAAAAACCCTGAATTTCGTTTTTTTTTAAGCCATTTTAGGCTGTTTTTAGCCTCCAAATAATGTTATCAATACGTTATTAGATTACGTTGCGAGCAAGTGTAGAATTGCTTGCTAAGCGACTTTTTAACTAAATTTTTTGAAGTGTTGATAACATTTTTGAAATGTTATAATATGCTGTAATTAAGCAGTATAGCTGTTGTTTTTAATAAATGGCTATGAGGGAGTGAAATTATTCCGTGTTGAAAACTTTGTGAATAACCATAGCCAGTTCGAGCTCACCTAGGGGTCTTTTTTAGTGATATTTGTTAGTCCCTAGTGGAATGAAAAAGAAAACCTAAAAAAAAGAGAGGACATGAGCGTAGTAGAGCCAATTTTAGCAGAAAATAAAAACCGATTTGTAATTTTCCCTATTGAGCACCATGATCTATGGGAGTGGTATAAGAAATCAGAAGCGAGTTTTTGGACGGCTGAAGAAATTGATTTGCACCAAGACCTTACGGATTGGGGAACCAAGCTTAACGATGATGAACGTTATTTCATCAAACATATTCTTGCCTTTTTTGCCGCATCTGACGGAATCGTAAATGAAAACCTAGCAGAAAACTTCGTAAATGAAGTACAGTACTCAGAGGCTAAGTTTTTCTACGGATTTCAAATCATGATGGAGAATATCCATTCTGAAACCTACTCACTTCTTATTGATACCTACGTAAAAGATGAGAAAGAAAAAGACCTATTGTTTAATGCACTTGACAACTTTCCTGCAATTAAGAAGAAAGCAGATTGGGCATTAAAGTGGATTGATAGTCCAAGTTTTGCTGAGCGCTTGATCGCTTTTGCAGCTGTAGAAGGGATTTTCTTCTCAGGAGCATTTTGTTCAATCTACTGGTTGAAGAAAAGAGGCTTAATGCCTGGATTGACTTTTTCAAATGAATTAATTTCTCGTGATGAAGGGGTTCACTGTGACTTTGCAGTGCACTTACACAATCATCACCTGATCAATAAAGTGCCTAAAGAGCGTATCACAGAAATTATCGTGGATGCCTTAGATATCGAACGTGAATTTATTACCGAATCACTTCCTGCAAGTTTGATCGGAATGAATTCTAACTTAATGACACAGTATCTAGAGTATGTAACAGATCGCTTGCTCACAGAACTCGATTGTGAAAAAGTGTATGGTACGGCAAATCCATTTGATTTTATGGATATGATATCGCTGCAAGGGAAAACAAATTTCTTTGAAAAGCGTGTTGGGGAATATCAAAAAGCAGGAGTAGCAATAGATAAGAATGATGACGGCTCGGGACAGTCTATTAGTTTCGATGCATCTTTCTAAGACGATATAAAAGATCAGCTTCCGGTGTAGTTTCGGAAGCCTTTTCGCGAAAGCGAATTCATAAGTACTAATGAATCAATTGACGGATGTCGCTATCGAAGCACCATCCGAATAGCCAACTAACCTTGATTCTTAAAAAGTGGGGAAAATGCTTTTTGGGGAAGTAAATTTTTAAGTGTATGTATGTAGTAAAAAGAGATGGCCGTCAGGAACCGGTCATGTTTGACAAAATTACCGCAAGGGTAAAGAAATTGTGTTATGAGTTAAGTGAGTTTGTGGACCCAGTTAAGATTTCGATGCGTGTCATCGAAGGTTTATATGACGGGGTTACAACAAGTGAACTTGATAATCTAGCAGCAGAAACAGCAGCGTCTATGACGACCAGTCATCCAGATTATGCAAAGCTGGCTGCTCGTATTTCGGTGTCAAACCTGCATAAAAACACCAAGAAGTGTTTTAGTGAAGTGATGACGGATCTTTACGAATACGTAAACCCGCGCACTAACAAAGAAGCACCCATGGTCGCCGATGATGTGTATCAAGTAATCATGGATAATAAAGATGCCATCGATTCTATGATCATCTATAACCGTGATTTTGGATACGACTACTTTGGTTTCAAAACCTTAGAGCGTTCATATCTTCTAAAGATCAACGGGCAAATTGCAGAGCGGCCTCAGCATATGTTGATGCGTGTTTCTATAGGTATTCATATGAATGACCTAGCAGCAGCAAAAGAGACCTATGAGTTGATGTCTAAAAAATATTTTACACACGCAACGCCTACGCTTTTCAATGCTGGAACCCCAAAACCTCAAATGTCATCTTGTTTCCTACTTACCATGAAGGATGATAGTATTGAAGGGATTTACGATACACTAAAACAAACAGCTAAAATTTCTCAGAGTGCAGGAGGAATAGGGTTATCTATTCACAATATCCGTGCAAAAGGTTCTTACATTGGAGGTACAAATGGTACGTCTAACGGTATTGTTCCAATGCTTAAAGTATACAATGACACAGCCCGGTATGTAGATCAAGGTGGCGGAAAACGTAAAGGCTCTTTTGCCATTTACATGGAACCTTGGCATGCAGATATCTTTGACTTTTTAGATCTTAAGAAAAACCACGGTGCTGAAGAAATGAGAGCGCGTGACCTTTTCTATGCAATGTGGATTTCTGATCTCTTTATGAAGAGAGTACAAGAAGATGGGCCTTGGACTTTAATGTGTCCAAATGAATGTCCAAATCTGTATGACGTGTATGGAGAAGAGTTTGAGACGATGTACACGAAGTACGAAGAAGAAGGGAAGGGCCGCAGAACAATTAAGGCACGCGAACTGTGGGAGAAGATTATGGAATCTCAAATTGAGACAGGAACGCCATATATGTTGTACAAGGATGCAGCAAACCGCAAGTCGAATCAGAAGAATCTTGGAACCATTCGTTCCTCTAACCTATGTACAGAGATCTTGGAGTATACATCTCCAGATGAAGTTGCTGTGTGTAACTTGGCGTCCATTGCATTGCCAATGTTCGTGAAAGACGGTGCTTTTGATCATCAAGAATTATATAATATTACGGTAAGAGCGACTAAGAACTTGAATGTTGTTATTGATCGTAACTACTACCCAGTGATAGAAGCCAAAAATTCAAATATGCGTCACCGTCCTATTGGACTAGGCGTTCAAGGATTGGCAGATACCTTCATCAAATTGCGTTTGCCATTTACAAGTGATGAAGCGAAGAAGTTGAACCAAGAGATTTTTGAAACGCTTTATTTTGCCGCTGTTACAGCGTCTAAAGATTTAGCGATTAAGGAAGGACCGTATTCTTCGTTTGAAGGATCTCCAATATCTCAAGGAGAGTTCCAACACAACCTTTGGAATATTAAAGATGATGAATTAAGTGGTCGTTGGGATTGGGCAGCATTGCGTAAAGAGGTAATGGAGCACGGTGTGCGTAATTCATTACTAGTAGCGCCAATGCCAACAGCATCAACGTCTCAAATTCTTGGAAATAACGAAGCTTTTGAGCCGTATACTTCAAATATCTATACGCGTCGTGTATTGTCTGGAGAGTTCATCGTAGTAAACAAACATCTTTTAGAAGATCTTGTTGCCTTGAACCTATGGAATGATGATTTAAAGGCTGCGATTATGCGTGCTAATGGATCTATCCAAGGGATTGATGTCATTCCTCAAGAATTAAAGGAATTGTACAAAACCGTTTGGGAGTTGAGTATGAAAGATATTATCGATATGTCACGCCACAGAGGATACTTTATCGATCAGTCTCAATCACTGAACTTGTTTATGGAAGGAGCCAACTTTGCAAAACTGACGTCTATGCATTTCTATGCATGGCAGAGCGGACTCAAAACGGGGATGTATTATCTGCGTACTAAGTCGGCAGTGGATGCAAAGAAGTTTACGCTTTCTGCAGAAAAGAAAGAGGCTCCACAACCATCACAACAGCAAGTAGCGGCGAGAGCAGCACAAATGCTCACAACGCAACAAACAGCTCCGGTTGCTCCGCAGGCAGAAACTGAGAAGGTGTCTGATTCCATAGTACAGCATGCACAAGCAGCAGCAAATATGCAAGTGCAAATGACACTGGACGAACCAGCAGCTCCTTATGAAGCACAACAAGCGGACATGCAGTCTCAGACAGCACCATCTGGACAAACGCTCAATACAGAGCCGATGACCGCCGATGAAATGAAAGCCATTATTGCACAAGCGAAATCCGGTCAAGCGGATGATGATTGTGTGATGTGTGGATCTTAATACCTAATTGGTGGGGGAGTAAAGCTTCATCAAATAAGAGTTACAATCAAGTGTTAATGCAAGCTCGGCTTTCTAAGTATAGGAACGCCGAGCTTTTTTGTTTCCCTTTTTTAATAAACGGACTTTTACGTAGATACGATGTGAGGCGTTTAGAAAATGGAGAACGAATGCGGAAATTTATTGGAGAATTTATCTATTGGAAAATTGAAAGGCTTGATATTAGTACAGTAAAAAAATAAGAAATGGTACACAACAAAACCTATAAACAATAGGACTCTGGGCCGCTACTGCCCGTCGCAAAGTCATTAACAACTATTTAAAGTACGGAATCACTCCATTGCTGCAATCCCTAAAGTGAATGAAAAGTTGTTTAGATCTGTTGCAGTAGATATCCCAATAGAGCTCCTCCCAAAATCAACCACATCACATTGACTTTCCATTTGGTGAAGACAAAGAACGCACTCATACACGCAATGAGGATCGCCCTCCAATCTACGATGGTATCCATGCCCATAAGGATGAGAACACCTAGCATAATAGCAACGGCGGCCACATTAACAGTGTCTAAGAAATAGCCCAAGATCTTCGATTGACGCATTTTGGATACGTAGGGGTTCAAAATAAGAACGAAAAAGAAAGAAGGTAGAAAGATACCCGCTGTCGCGGCGGTAGCTCCCCAAAATCCCGATAGCTGGTAGCCAATAAAAGTCGCCGTTGAAAGCACAGGTCCTGGTGTGAACTGTCCTACAGCGATAGCGTCAATGAGTTCCGTGCGTGTAAGCCAGCCCTGGGAAACAAGTTCGGCGTCGAGATAAGCAAAGAGTACATAGCCACTTCCATAAAGTATAGCACCCACTTTAAGAAAGGTCAGAAACACTTTTAAAACAGGTGTTTTTGAAAGGAGACTCCCAAGGAGCAGCGGAAGCGGTAAAACGACGGCTGCTGCGTTTACTTTTGCTTTTAGTGTATAGTATAGGGTTCCTATTATGCCCGCTCCTAACAAGGCTGCGATTTCATGCACCCCCAGAAAGGCGGCTATTAATACTAAGATCCCTAGCACGCCCAATTCCCATGTTTTTACAGCTTTCTTACCCAGTTTCCATACGGCAGATGCGATGATGGCGAGTACAGCAGGTTTGATTCCAAACAAAAAAGGAGCAACCTCTGGGAGTTCCCCGTAGCTTACATATAAATAGGCGAGCGTACCAGTGATAAAAACGGCTGGAATGATGAAGGCTAGGCCTGCTACAAAAAGGCCTGCGCGTCCGGCGCGTTCATGACCACAATGCATGGTCATTTCGGTAGAGTTTGGACCAGGAATAAGATTGGTGGCTCCTATCAAGTCCAGAAAATGTTCCCGAGTCATCCACTTGCGTTTGGTGATGATTTCGTCCTCCATCATCGCAATGTGCGCTGCAGGACCTCCAAAGGCAAAGCAGCCCAGCTTGAAGAAAACAAGAGCGACTTCTTTGAGAGGAGAGGGCGGTGTGTTAGGTTGCTTTCGCGAAAGCGTACTCATGCGTATATATCAAAAGATCCGATGGCCATGAGACTATCGGATCTATATTAAATCAATATTCAGAAAGTATTATGATTGCTGGTGCTCATCGTTATACAATTCCAGTAAGTTCATAATCTCTTCGATTAAATCTTTAGTTTCTAATAACAAACCAAAATATAAGGTAGTGTTCTTAGGACTTGATTCTTCAGATCGAGTACGTTCTACTTGTTTCTGAATCTTTTCTTTGACACTGCCATACAGGTCTTCTTTTTGGGTGATCAGTGCACCAATTTGTCCATAGTTACGTTCCTTAAATGCAGCTTCTGTAGCCGTTAAGAAGGCATCTAATTTTTGATCGATTTCTTGTAGATCACGAATCTGATTAAAGCGTAAAGGTTTGTGATTATTGTTCACGTGCTTGTAACTAGCCTTAGCTATATAATCAAGCGATTGGGTGATGTCTTCTAAATATCCTAAGATTTGAATATAGAAGTTACTGCCGCGTACGCTTGTTTCTTCAAGATTCTTAATGAAGTAAAAGATGTTGCTTCGTAGCTCATCAATTTCATCATTCAATTTTTCTACACCCGCTCGACTTTTCTTGAGACTGCCTACTTTTCCTTTGGCAAGTCCTTTAAGTACATTGGTATAGATATTATTGGTTCTAGAAACGGTCTTAGCAATATTGTCTGCACTTTCTTCAATGATTCCTTGAATCGTCTTACTTTCTGATTTACTAAGATCTGACTCTTCTTTGGCAATTGTACTTGACTTCTTGTGAGCAAGGTAGTTGCGTATTAAGAGCACGGCTGTAATGATAAGTAAGACAGCAATCACACCAAAACGTCCTTCAGGTCCACCTAGGTGAATTAAGAAAGCGATGGTTCCAGCGGCACAAAATGCACTGAAAGCTGTAAAGAACCACCCTCCAATTACGTTAAGTACCCCCGCTACGCGGTATACAGCACTTTCTCTTCCCCAAGCACGATCGGCAAGTGAAGTACCCATAGCAACCATAAAGGTTACATAGGTTGTAGAAAGCGGTAATTTCATAGACGTTGCAATGGAGATTAAGATACCAGCAACCACAAGGTTGATAGAGGCTCTAATCATATCAAAAGCCGGAAGTTCGTAACTCTTATTCTGTGGTAAGTCAATGACTGGCTTTTCAAATTTAGAGTTGATAGACGCAAGGGTTCCTTTAGGAAGTAACGAACTAAATGCATTATTTAAAGCTGAAGTGCCACGTACAACAACTCTTGAGAGCATGTTTGGTTTGAATTTTTCTTTTCCTTCATCTTGACGGGAAAGTCCAATTTCAGTGTCTGCTACCGTACGGGCTTTTTTAGATGTCCATAGGGTAACGACCATAATCCCTCCAGCAATGAATAGGATGAAAGGTTCTGCCGGTACTTTTTTGCTCAGTATTTCCATGGAGAACTCTGAGGCTGCTATTCCCGATGCAGACCAGGCTTCATAGGAGTGCCAAGCAGCCATCGGTACGCCGATGAAGTTAACAAGATCGTTTCCTGAGAATGCCAATGCAAGTCCAAAAGTACCCACGGCGATTACAACCAAGAGCACGGTCTTTTTGAATATTTTCTCGAAAGCGTATGAAAATAGCGTCCAGAAGACAAAGCTTCCCAGCATTACGTAGAGTTCATTTCCTTCTAAAAGCCCTTTTATATTATTGTATTGAGGCGTTCCTTTAAGTCCCTTCATGAAGATAAAGTAGGTAATAGCAGCAAGTGCTACTCCTCCAAAAATGGCTCCAAAGTTTTTGATCTTTTTCTCGTAGTTAAAGGTGAAGATTAGACGTGATACATACTGCACAAGAGCTCCTACGGAAAATGCAATGACTACAGAAAGCAGAATACCTCTAATGATATCTAGGGCTTTCTTGTGATTGATATAGGTCCAAATATCTGACATGGTTTGCTCGTCATTGGCCGTAATCTTAATGATCGCCATTACCACAGCTGCACCCAATAAATTGAATACAATAGAAACCGTTGTGGATGTTGGGAGTCCTAACGTATTAAAGAAGTCGAGAAGCAGTATATCTGCGATCATGACGGCCATAAATATGACCATGATTTCCTCGAAGGTAAACTGGCCGGGGACGAAAATCCCTTTCCGCGCAACCTCCATCAGTCCCCCAGAATAGACGGCTCCAATGAAAATCCCGAGACTGGCAATGACCATAATCGTCTTAAAGCTAATCGCCTTAGAACCTATCGCCGAATTTAAAAAGTTTACTGCGTCGTTACTTACGCCCACAACAATATCGAATACTGCTAGAATCACTAGCGCACCGATCATTAGTACATATAAATTATCCATAAACATAGGGGTTAAAAATATTGCAAAAATTGTATTCTAAGTTCATAATGATGTTACGTTATCGTTAACAGTTTTTTCTCTAAAAATGAACATCTAGTTGCAGGCGAAACATCCAATTGTCGCCCTCACCATCAATGGTTGTGTAGCTTAAATCAGACTGTAGTTTTAGTTTGTGACCTGCAAAAAACTTTGAAACTCCAGCAGTATATTGATCCGTATCTCTGCCTCCAGCAATTTCATCCAGACG
>JBLHXM010000082.1:0-15230 GCA_047630395.1 Dokdonia sp. | reverse complement strand
TCCATTTGCAGGTAACGATATTGCTGCTGGTTCTTCTACTAGTACTTCTGTAACTGTATCTGGATTGAATGAGCAAACTTGTTACCAAGTTTACATTCGTAACAACTGTGATACTGATGGATTCTCTACAATCGTAGGCCCTCAAGCTGAAACTACTCTATGTTCAGTGAAAACTGCTCCTTACTCTGAAGATTTCACAACTGCATCTGGTACAACAGATCCTGAGTGTTTCACATCTGAAGGTGATTACGTATATGAGTACAACCCAATTGGATCAAGTAACGGAGCTTCTGCTGCTGTAGATCACACGACGGGTATGGGTAACAACGGATTTGCATATGTTGATGGATCTGATTTTATTTCAAATACTCCAGGTGCTGCATTCTTAATCTCTCCTGAAGTTGATGTTGACGGATTAGATTTTCCTGCAATACGTTTCTCTTTACATTCTCAGTTAGATCAGCCGGCTTTAGATGCTGGTGAATCTTTTAACAGTATGACGATTCAAGTTGTTGATGCTGCTGGAAATACTACTGTTGCTTCTTTATTCGGAGCTACTGATACTTCTGATGCTGCATTGCCAGGATGGGAAGATTATATTGTTGATCTTACAGAAGAAGGTTTAAGCGGTGTACTTAGAGTACAATTTATTACAAGCTTAACGGGTTCTATTCCATTCGAAAATGATATCCTTATTGATGATATCTCTTTTGACGAGTTAGGATGTCAACAACCTTTGGATGTTGATGTTGATGATGTTGAATTTGATTCTATGACAATTGAGTTTGAAGGATTTTCTTCTGCTGTTAACGGTCATTATGCTGTTGTAGTTGAGCCAGGTGTAGATCCATTAATTGGACCATATATCTTTGATGAAAACTTAGCTGCTGGTGTTGAATCAGTAGACGTAACTGGTCTTTTACCACTTAGTTGTTATGAAGTATATGTACGTGCAATTTGTGACGGTGAAACTTCAGGTTTCGGTCCAGCTGTTGAGTTCTGTACTCCAGGACAATGTGATGAGCCGGATGATGTAGAAGCTGATAACATTACAAATGCTGCTGCTGATATCTCTTGGGATGCTGTAGACGGTGTTGCTGGATATGATTATGTTGTAGTTGTTTCAGGAGGAAGTCCTGATGTTGCTGCTGATATTGTAGCTGGTACTGCTGGAAATACAACAGATGCTTTTGTAACTGTAAATCTTCCTGATGGAGCTTGTTTCGAAGCTTATGTGCGTTCAGTTTGTGATCCAGAAGGAGTTTCTGTATGGTCTGCTTCAGATACATTCTGTACTGACCTTGGTTGTAACTCTGACTTCTTCGATACAGGAGGAGCTACTGGAGATTACGAAGATCTTGAAGATTACTGTGTAACGATTTACCCAAGTGCTAACGCATCTGCTGTAACACTTACGTTTACACTTATCGATATTGAAACTGGTGAAGATTTCATCTCTGTATACAATGGAGAGGATACTGCGCAACCATTTACTATGGACCTTACGGCTCCTGGTGCATTTACTTCAACTGATCCTTCTGGAGCGATTACTGTTTGCTTCGAATCTGATGGAGCTGGTGTAGGTGCTGGATGGGAAGCGTCCATTACTTGTTCTATCTTGAACGATGTATGTGCTACTTCTATTCCTTTAGTACCTGGTGCTGATTTTGATGAAGGAGCTACTGAAGCGACTAATTTAGGTGCATCTGTAAACAATGGTGGAGCTGATCCTTCATGTGGATTCTTTAGCGGAAACGGAGATGGTGTATGGTACACTGTTGAAGTACCACCTACAGGTTCTATTACTATAGAGACTCAAGCTACTGTAACAGGTACGGTTGATATCTTAGATACTGGAATCGCTGTTTATACTGGATCTTGTGGATCTCTTACTGAGATTGCTTGTGACGATGATAACGGTGTAGGTTCTTTCTCTTTAGTTACTCTTACAGGTCTTACAGCTGGTGAAACTCTGTTTGTACGTGTATGGGGATCTGATACTGCAGGTTTATTTGGAGATTTCCAAATCGCTGCTTACGATCAGTACTTCTCAGTGAACGATCTTTCTGCTGCTGGATTTAATTTCTATCCAAACCCAGTAGAAAACTTATTGAATCTTTCTGCACAAGAAAACATTCAAACAGTTGAGATCTATAACTTACTAGGACAGTCGGTAGCTAAGACATCTCCAGATGCTCTTAACGCTACTATGGACATGAGTAACCTTACTACAGGTGTTTACCTTGTAAATGTTACTATCAATAATCAGACTGGTGCTTACAGAGTAATCAAGCAGTAATCTGTTATTAATATAAAGTACGGTGTACTTAAGAAATCCCCGGCCATTTGGTCGGGGATTTTTTTTATGTTTAGAATTGAAGTAGTTTTGTTGTATGCAATTGAACTATTCATTTATTATTCCTGTTTATAATCGTCCTGAAGAAGTAGCAGAGTTATTAGAAAGCTTGTGTTTACTGGACTATCAAGACTTTGAAGTAGTTATTGTAGAAGATGGATCGACAATACCGTGCACTTCGGTCGTTGACGTTTACAAGCATCGTTTAAGGATTACCTATCTGTCTAAGGTAAATACAGGTCCTGGTAATTCGCGTAACTATGGCATGCAACATGCCTCGGGTAATTATTTTTTGATTTTAGACTCTGATTGTATTATACCAGCTGGATACCTCACGGAAGTACACGCTTCTTTGTCTGCATCTTATGTAGATTTTTTTGGTGGGCCTGATGCGGCTCATGAAAGTTTTAGTGATATTCAAAAGGCTATTAATTTTAGTATGACCTCTTTCCTCACCACAGGAGGAATTCGTGGAGGAACGGAGCGTGTTGAGCGCTTTCAGCCGCGTAGTTTCAATATGGGCTTGTCTAAATGGGCGTTCGAAAGTACCAAAGGCTTCGGAACCATACATCCTGGAGAAGATCCTGATTTGGTATTGCGACTTTGGAAGGCTGGTTTTAAATCTATGCTTATTCAGAAAGCATTTGTATTTCATAAAAGACGTATTTCTTGGTCAAAATTTCATGTCCAAGTGCGTAAGTTCGGAATGGTACGCCCTATATTGAATATCTGGCATCCCGCATCAAAGAAGGTTACCTTTTGGTTCCCTACTTTATTTATAGTGTATGTTGCAACAGCTGTTCTTTTGGCGTTGTTTGGAAATTTATGGTTGCTCGCAACCATTGGATGTTATTTCATTCTTCTTTTTTTAGCGGCTATGACTGCAACGAAATCCATGAGAATTGCAATTTTTGCAATTTTTGCAACCCTAATTCAATTCTTTGGGTATGGTACAGGCTTTATAAAGTCGACATATTTTATTGGCTGGCTTAAAAAGAATCCAAGAATAAAATTCCCTCAATTATTTTTTAGTTAATTTTAATGGATAATCGCACTTCATGTCTATAAGCGGAAAAGTTCTTTTTAAGAACGCAAATCTGAAAGTATATCTCCTTTTTCTATTGTTTACCGCCATATTAGCTGTGATTATGAAATTGGCAAAAATATATACTGCAACCACTATGGTGTCAATGACTATTGTTGGGGCGCCCCAAAGCTTGGTGTTTTCTAATGAAGGGAAGGGGGAGATAGAAGTAGATTATGAGGCGAGTGGTTTTGCATTGGTCCAGAATAGCTTTCGAAAAATGACACTTGAGGTGCCTTTTAAGGAGCTTTCTGTAAATAAGGGCACCTATGAATGGGGGCATGATTTAGATCGCGCAAAAGTTATTAATATACTGAATGCTGGAAGTGAAAAAATATTTGTACGGCCGGAGCGCCTGAGGTTTACGGTGGATATTTTGTCTGAACGTATGATCCCGGTTCTGGTTAATCAGAGCTTCGAATACAATGCAGGGTATGGCAGCGATGGACTTTTGGTAATTGACCCGCCAATGATTCGTATCATAGGTGCTGCTGAAAAAATTGGACAGATTGACACGATTTTCACGATCCCTGTTGTGCGTGACAAGCTAAGCGACAATATCAGTACCGAAATCGCCTTGGATGTTGCTCGACTTCCTGAAGGTATTTCCTTGGTGCCAGAAGTTGTGGTCATAGAACAAAAGGTTACTAAATATACTGAAGGCACTTTGGATATACCTATTGAAATAGTAAATTCTGACGCTACTGTGCAGTTATTTCCAAAAAAAATAAAAGTATTTTATCAAGTACCTGTAAAAGATTTTGATCGGATTCGTGCAATGGATTTCACAATTGTGTGTGACTTTTCAAGCAAAAATGTCACCGATCAGTTTATGACATTGGAACTAACAAAAAAGCCCAATGCAGTGTCGGATGTCCGTCTTGGAACTAAACAAGTGCAATATGTAATCGTTCAATAATGGTGGTAGGATTGACAGGAGGAATAGGTAGTGGAAAAACTACCGTAGCTCGTTTTTTTGAAACGTTAGGGATTTCTATTTATATCGCCGATGATCATGCTAAACGACTCATGGTAGAAGATTTTATTTTAAAAAAGGCTATTATCGGAGTTCTTGGGCCTGAGGCATATGTAAATAATAGGTTGAACAAAGCATTTATTGCGACCCAGATATTCGATGATTCAGAGAAACGCAATCAAATTAATCATTTTGTCCATCCAGCTGTTGCCAAAGATTTTATGCAATGGCATAATCTACAAACCAGTCCTTACGTAATCAAAGAGGCGGCTATTTTATTTGAAAACGGGAGTTATCACATGAATGATTTTAATTTGATCGTCGTCGCCCCCATAGCAGAAAGAATACGTCGCGTGATAGCACGGGACAAAACTTCAGAAGATGCTGTGCGAAAAAGGATGGATGCACAATGGGGTGATGCTAAAAAAATAGCCCTTGCTGATGCGCATATCGTCAATGAACATCTCGAAATAACTGAAAAAAAGGTATTTCAGATTCACCAACATCTTCTTAAACGCATCCGGCATAGGGGGTAATATCTCTCTGTTAACATTTGGTTAAATGGAAACACGCCTAAATGTTAAAATATTACTTTTGGTTGATGAATAAAAAACTGTTCTATCTACTTATACTCTTGATGAGTTTATCTCTCATTGGGATCATATTCGTACAAGGATATTGGATCACAAATAGTGTTACTACTAAAAGAGAACAGTTTGAGTTTAGTGCAAAACAAGCACTTGTTTCGGTAGCAAAAAAAATACAAAATAGGGAAGTTGAGGATTACTTCGTACCGTATGTAAAACTTGTAGACAGTATAGGGCTCCCCGATGATTTTTTAGTTGATGAATTCGTTCTATTGGAACAACTTCCAGTATCGAATGATGTTTTTATCTATCGTAATGGAATCTTACAGCAGGATTTTAAGTTGGCTTCACCGGCCTTTGATTTTGATTTAGATAGCATTGAGTATAAGCGGTATTTTACACGTACCCAGCGTATTATGCTGGATAGAGGAGGAGCGCCATCAGATGATGTAAGAGGAGGCGTGGAGAGTCAGTTTGAAGATTTCTCCAGATTAGAAGAATATGAAAGGTCTATGTTTGCAGAGCTGATTATGGAGCGAGCTGCCAAAAAGCCCGTGCACATGAGGGTCTCCGTTGGAGAAATTCAACGGTTGATGAGCCTGGAATTAGGAGAGAGAGAGATGGAGACTGACTTTGAATTTGCAGTATACAGTACAAATTTGAGTACGAGGGTGCGTTCGGAGAACTTTGAATTGGAAGGAGCAGCTCCTACATATGGGGTGCCACTTCTTTCAAATAAAGAGGGACGAAGTAGTTACCAACTGTATGCGAATTTCCCAGGGGAAAAGAGATTTGTTATTTCCTCGATTATTGGGATGGTGGGTTTATCGGTGATTTTTACGATTATTATCATCGTTGCCTACTCAAGTGCACTGAATCAATTGAATAAACAACGGCAGATATCACAGATAAAGACAGACTTTATCAATAATATGACGCATGAGTTCAAGACCCCTATCGCAACGATTAACCTTGCGCTCGATGCCATTAAAAATCCCAAGGTATCTCATGATGCGGAAAAGGTTGCTTACTATCATAGGATGATACGGGAAGAAAACAAGAGAATGCACGCCCAAGTAGAAAACGTTTTACGTATTTCTAAGCTTGAGAAAAATGAATTAAATATAAATAAAGAGCGCTATAAATTGCATGATATCATAGAAGATGCAGTGTCGCATTTAGAGCTTATCGTTGAGGATAGACAAGGGTATATTGAAAAGCATTTGGATGCAGCCAAATCGTCAATTTTGGCAAATGAAACACATTTTACCAATGTCTTCGTTAACATATTGGACAATGCTGTTAAATATTCGCCAGAGGCACCTAAGATTGATATTTACACGGAGAATGTAAAAAACTTCATCATTGTGAAAATCCAAGATCAGGGTGATGGAATGACAAAAGCTGTGCAACGTAAAATTTTTGAAAAGTTCTATAGAGAACACACAGGGAATATTCATAACGTAAAGGGGCACGGATTAGGACTGGCCTACGTAAAACAAATAGTAGAAGATCACCAAGGTGAGATTTACGTTGAAAGCGAAAAAGGGAAGGGTAGTACCTTCATGTTAAAATTACCACTAATATCATAACATATGGAAACTGAAAACAAAAAGATTTTATTAGTAGAAGATGATCCGAACTTCGGAACGGTTCTTAAAGATTATTTATCAATGAATGATTACAATGTCACTCATGCCAAAAATGGTATGGAGGGTTTTGAAAAATTCAAAAAAGATGACTTTGATTTGTGTATACTCGATGTAATGATGCCTTATAAAGACGGATTTACATTGGCCAAAGAAATCAGAGAAAAAAATGCAGATGTGCCTATTATATTTTTAACCGCCAAAGCGCTTAAAGAAGATGTCCTAAAAGGGTACAAGGTAGGAGCAGATGACTACCTGAATAAACCTTTTGATAGTGAGGTGCTCCTCATGAAAATCAAAGCAATCATGCAGCGTAAATCTGTAGATTCTGTTGCCGATTCAAAACAGTTTGAGTTTATTATTGGAAATTTCCACCTAAATTCGAAACTGAGATTTTTGACCTATAAGGAAGAAGAGCCAATAAAACTTTCACCTAAAGAAAACGAATTACTTCGCATGCTAGCATTGCATGAAAATGATTTGATGCCTCGTGAATTGGCACTTACCAAAATTTGGAGAGATGACAACTACTTTACATCAAGAAGTATGGATGTATATATCGCTAAACTGCGTAAGTATCTGAAGAAAGATAACGTTGTTGAGATTCTTAATATCCACGGAGAAGGATTTAGATTGGTAGTCAAGAGTACTGACTAAACAAACTATGATATTAGTGAAGGAAAAAACGTCTTGATATTCAAGACGTTTTTTTTGTGATAAATGTTGCGATCTCTTTAAAGTCTGTTTCGTAGTCAAACCACGTAATAGTATCGTCTTTACGATACCATGTTAATTGTCTTTTTGCAAATCTTCGGGTGTTTGTTTTGATATTTTCAATAGCCTGTTCTAAGGAAATCTTGCCTTCAAAATGCTCAAATAATTCTCGATAGCCTACTGTTTGTAGGGCATTTGTTTGCTTTCGCGAAAGCAAACTGCGCGCCTCATCCACAAGTCCCCCTTCGATCATAAGATCTACGCGTCTATTGATTCGATCGTACATAATGCTTCTATCGGCTTGCAATCCTATTTTGATTGTTTTAAAAGGACGCTGTGCTTTAGGCTGATTCCTAAAAGAAGAGAAAGGCAATTTCGCCGAAAGGCAAACCTCCAATGCACGCATCATCCGCTGCTGATTTGAAAGATCCACCTGTTCATAGTATACGGGGTCTTTTTTGTTGAGCAACGCTTGTAAGGCTTCAATGCCATCAGACTCAAAAAGTTGCTGTAGCTCTTCACGAATACCTGGAAGTACCTCTGGAAATACATCTAATCCATTAATAACGGCATCTACATACATGCCAGATCCACCTACCATCACCGCTTGTTCATGTGTTGCAAATAGCGTATCTAATATGTGAAGGGTTTCTCGTTCAAAATGCCCCACACTATAGGGGTCTTCTATAGAGATATGCTGAATACAATGGTGCTTAGCGGCCTGTAATTCTTCTGGTTCCGGTACTGCAGTTCCAATGCACATTTCTTTAAAAAATTGACGCGAATCTGCAGATATAATTTCAGTCCGTAAATGGTTTGCAATTTTTATGGAGAGTGCTGTTTTTCCTATTGCAGTAGGCCCTACAACAGCAATAAGATGCTTAGACATCATTGTGTAAGGAGTGTCCGCAGATATTGCAGAATTTGGCTTTATCAGTGTGCTTTTCATTACCACAATGTTCGCAGGACTGAGTATTGGTGTGAACGTAGTGTTCACCTGGTGTCTTCATTAATTCTTTTTTGGCATATTCTGCACTTACAATGCCAGTTGGAACAGCAATGATGCCATACCCCATAATCATAATGATAGCAGCAATTAATTGCCCTAGGGGAGTGATGGGTGCGATATCTCCAAAGCCAACAGTGGTCAGGGTAACAATACACCAGTAAATACTTACGGGAATATTCCGGAAACCTCCCTCTTCGCCTTCTACGAGATACATCAGCGTGCCTGAAAGAATACAAACGATGAGAACGGCAAAAAGGAAAATACTAATCTTTGCCTTACTATCGGTGAGTGCTTTTGTGAGTTTATTGGATTCTGAGACGTAGCGTGTGATCTTTAAAATCCTAAAAACCCTGAGTAATCGAAGTGCTCGTATCGTAAGCAGTGCATGAGAGCCTACGATGAAAAAGGATAGATACAATGGTATGGTTGATAAGAAATCAATGATGCCGTAAAAACTAAAAATATACGAAGTCGGCTTTTTGATAGTAATGATGCGGAGGATGTATTCCAATGTAAAGAAGATCGTAATGATCCATTCACCAATTAGGAAGAGATGTCCAAACTTATTGTGTAAATTTTCAACACTTTCAAGCATCACTAATATGATACTAGCAACAATCAGAATGAGCAGGATGACATCAAAAATTTTACCAACCATAGTATCTGCCTCATAGATCACACCATGAAGTTTAGAACGCCAGTTTTGTTTTGATTTGGTCACTTGAGTATGTTATTGTATTAAAAACATCACTTCTTTAGGGATTAACTATTTCTTCTAAAGGTATGATTTTTAAATTCCTTGCGTTCCTTGAGTAGCTTTGAATGATATGCTGTGAATCCCTATTGTCTTCCATAGGAATAATGATAGATTTTAAAATTTCAAGAGTGTTTAACTGGAAGTTCAGATTATAAAAACCAACTCCTTGAAATATACCATTTTCAATAAGCACTACAGATCGTTCATCAACTTTCCGTCCTTTGTCTATGATAAGCATGCTCTTGTTTGCATAACTATGCTTGTTTAAGAATGCATTTACACGCTGATTATAGGCAGTAGGAGTCTCTGCATCAATGCACGCTCCGTTACATTTTTTAATGGAATAGTTAAAGCAATTCCCGCTTCCATTAGAAAGGGAAGTTTTATTTTGACATAGCTCATAGGTGTCTATGATTCGCTCTAGATTTGATCGCGCTGAGTTGGTATTGCTAAACGTAGTAATGGCTCGCTTTCGACCATCTGCTTTTTCTATTTTTAAATTGATATAGCCCTGCTCATCTGTGAATTGTGAGAGTTGGACCTGAAATTTTGTACGACGTAAGGCTCTATTGAACTTTGGCTTATTGCGCTTGATTTCCTCATTTTCCTTCAAAAGAGCGATCAACTCACTTCCCGTTTCTTCATAGGTGACTGAAATCACCTCTTTTTGAATACGCTTACTCTTTCTGTTGTCACCAGTAAAATGTTGCGTCAATCGTTTCTTAATATTCTTGCTTTTCCCAATATAGATAATAACTCCTTCTTCATTATGCATATAATACACCCCTGTTATCGATGGTGTTTCGGCAATAATATCTTTGAGTATGGTATCCAAATGTTTTTTGGGAAACGAGCGAACCGCTGCTTGAATGATTTTTTTTTCAGTATCCTTATCCAGCAACATTTTAAATAGTTTCACAGTCGCTAGCGCGTCTCCGCTCGCTCTGTGTCTATTTGTCATTGGAATGCCCAGTGCTTTCGTCAATTTTCCTAAACTATAGCTTTTATGTCCTGGCAGTAAATCTTGGGATAATTCAACACTACAAAGGGTAGTAAGTTCAAAGGGGTATCCTAAACGATCAAACTCTAGACTGAGAATACGGTAATCAAATTGTGCATTATGAGCAACCATAATACAACCCTTGGTAATTTCAATAATACGTTTGGCAACCTCATAAAACTTAGGAGCATTGCGCAGCATATCATTGTTTATTCCTGTGAGGCCTACAACAAATGCTTGTATGGGTCGCTCTGGATTGACTAAGCTAATAAACTGATCGACAATCTCATGTCCATCGTAACGGTAGATCGCAATTTCTGTAATTCCTTCTTCGTTGTATTTACCACCGGTAGTTTCTATATCTAGTATTGCGTACATCTACAGCGTCTCTTTAAAAAGAGCAATTCATTTTTAAATTAATAATTACGAGTGCCAAAAATAGCACTTCCTACGCGAATCATAGTGCTTCCTTTTGAGATAGCAATTTTATAATCGCCACTCATACCAGAAGATAGAATAGAGAGATCCACATTCTTACTGGTCGAGGCGTTTGATGATCGAAAACGGTCAAATAATCCTTCTAACACTCCAAGTTCTTGGGCAATCTGCTCTTCGCTATCAGTAAAAGATGCCATGCCCATCAATCCTTTTACACAAACGTTTGGAAAGGCCGCTATGGTATCTCCTTCAAAAAGAGCGATAACGTCATCAACTGCCATTCCAAATTTGGAGTCTTCCTGAGCGATTTTGACTTGAATTAGAATATCAACAACACGATCTAAGGAACGGGCTTGTTTATCAATTTCTTTAAGCAACTTTATACGATCTACTGCGTGAACCAAGCTGACATAAGGAATCATATATTTTACCTTATTGGTTTGTACATGTCCGATCATATGCCATTGGATGTCCTTGGGAAGTAATTCCCATTTTTCGGTCATCTCTTGAATCTTGTTTTCGCCAAAAATTCGCTGCCCCGCGGTATATGCTTCTTGTAGATCGGAGGTAGGTTTTGTCTTAGATACGGCGACAAGCGCAACGTGATTAGGTATGCTTTCGCGAAAGCGAACTATGTTTTCTGATATGCTCATTAAAACTCGTAAATTGTTATACCACTTCTTAGCTTAGGCTCAATATACGTACTTTTTGGTGGCATTGTCAGTCCCGCATCTGCTATTTCCTTGAGCTCTGCTGTAGTGATAGGTAACATGCCAAAGCCAACAGCAAAAGTACCTTGATCAATGACCTCTTTAACATGGGTCATATCCTTACGACCATCTGCATACGCTAGGCGCTTATCGTTCCGTACATCTTTAATCCCAAGGATGGGTTTTAAAATGGTTTGATGCAAAATTTGTGTATCAAGACTGTCTAATGGATTAGAGAAGTTACGTTGCTTTTTCCGCAAGTATAGCGAGTAAAATTCCCCGTCTAAGTACATGGTAAAATGATGTTTCTTGCTGGGTTTGTAAATCGAAACCCCTCTGCACTCAATGCGATATTTGGTGTCCAGCGCGATAAGAAAGGTTTCCTTGGTCAGTCCGTTTAAATCTTTTACTAGCCTATTAAACTCATAGATCTGCAAGTGAGATTCTGGAATGAGATAACTCAAAAAGTGTTGGTAGCTTTCAGTGCCTATATGTGCTGGATTAGCTGCTTTGCGACTCTCTGCCAGTAAAGCCGAAGAAGCAGAACGATGATGTCCATCTGCGATATAAAGACTGTCCATTTCTGAAAATGCTTCTTGAATTCGCCGTATGTTATCTGGATCCGATAAAGGCCACATATATTGAGTGTCTCTAAAGGTTGTTGTGAATTCGTACTCAGCCCGAGCATTCATGGTTTCTTCCAAGATCTCATGAATCACTGCATTATCTGGATAGGTAAGAAGAACCGCTTCCGCATTGAAACCTACCGTATCCAAATATTCCTTAAATAACTCTTCCCGGTGCTGGATGGTTTTTTCATGCTTCTTGATGACATTGTTTTGATAATCTTCCACTGCTGCTGCCGCCATAATTCCAACAAAGGCATTTTGGTCTCGATCTACAATTTTGTAAACGTACAGTTGTGGGGTTTCATCCTGAATAAAAATACCATCTTCCTTAAATTCCTGATAGCGATTGCGAACTAAAGCAAAGCGATCTTTTCCATTGATTTCCTGATGGTACTTATAGCCAGGATTGACGATGTGTAAAAATGAAAATGGATTCCGATCCATTCTAAAATTACGTCCTTCTTCTGTGTAATGCTCATAGGCACGGCTTGCCACTAAGCCCACCTTATCTCGGGTAGGACGTACAGCGCAAAATGGAGTAATCTTTGGCATAGGTTTTATACGATCAATTAAGTAAACATCTTGGCGACTTTCTCTGCCTTGCGGCTCTCTGAATAGTCATAAAAACCTTCGCCCGACTTTATGCCTAATTTTCCAGCACGTACCATATTTACCAGTAGTGGGCAAGGGGCATATTTTGGATTTTTAAAACCATCATGCATTACTTCAAGTATCGAATGGCATACGTCTAGTCCGATAAAATCTGCGAGTTGTAAGGGGCCCATTGGGTGTGCCATTCCTAATTTCATAACCGTGTCTATTTCGTAGACGCCAGCAACGCCATTGTATAGCGTTTCAATAGCCTCATTAATCATCGGCATCAAAATCCTATTGGCTACAAATCCTGGGTAGTCATTGACTTCTACAGGCACTTTTCCAAGTGCGGAAGACATCTCCATAATCGTTTTGGTCGTTGCATCACTGGTGTTGTAACCACGAATGATTTCAACCAACTTCATGATGGGTACTGGATTCATAAAGTGCATTCCAATCACTTGTTCTGGACGTTTGGTAACGGCAGCGATTTGCGTAATTGAAATGGAAGAGGTGTTTGTGGCTAGGATGCAATCGTCGCCAGTGGCTTCATCGAGGCCTTTAAAAATTTTCAATTTCAAGTCTACATTCTCTGTAGCTGCTTCAACGACCAGACTTGCGTATTCTACTCCTTCTTCCACGTTGGTAAAAGTGGTGATGTTTGCCAAGGTTTCGTTTTTCTGAGCTTCAGAGATCCGTTCTTTGGCGACCATACGGTCCAAATTTTTGGTGATCGTGGCGATGCCACGATCTAGCGAACTTTGAGAAATATCAATGAGTTGTACTTTATATCCACTTTGTGCAAAGGTGTGAGCAATTCCATTTCCCATGGTTCCTGCTCCAATTACTGCTACGTTTTTCATAGTGAGGTCCGCAAGTGCGGGTATATTTAAAAGGTTACTGTGTTTTAAAAATCGGCGATGATCATTTTGGCAACTCTCAAGGCTTCGGTCCCTGCTGCCAAAGAGACAATAGGCGTGGTGTTATTATTGATCGCTTTCGCGAAAGCGTCCAATTCATCTAGAATCGCATTATTTCTAGGGACTTCGGGATTGTCAAAATAGATTTGTTTCTTAACCCCTTCAGCATTTTGCAAAATCATAGCAAAGTCGTCTGGAGTTTCAGGAGCATCTTTCATTTTGACAACTTCTACTTTCTTCTCGAGAAAGTCTACAGAGATATATGCGTCTTTTTGAAAGAAACGTGCTTTGCGCATATTCTTCATCGAGATACGACTTGCAGTTAAATTGGCGACACAGCCATTTTCAAATTCGATACGCGCATTGGCAATATCAGGCGTATCACTAATGACAGAAACACCGCTAGCCTTTACACTTTTCACAGGGCTTTGAACCACACTCAATATCGCATCGATATCATGAATCATCAGATCGAGCACTACGGGAACATCCGTTCCTCGTGGATTGAACTCGGCGAGACGGTGTGCTTCGATAAACATTGTATTTTCAATCTTGTGATTGACAGCCATAAAGGCTGGATTAAAACGCTCCACGTGACCTACTTGTCCGAGGACGTTATGTTCTTTGGCGAGAGCCATTAAAGCTTCTGCTTCGGCGACAGTGTTTGCAATAGGTTTTTCAACAAAGAGGTGTTTTCCTGCTTTGATTACATTTTCGGCACTGCTGAAATGAAAGGTAGTAGGTGTCACGACATCTACCATATCACAGGCAGCGATCAATGCATCTTCACTTTCGAAAGCGGTATAGCCAAACTCTTCGGTGATGGCTTTGCGTACCTCAGGAGATACGTCATAAAAGCCCATGAGCTCATAATGTTCCGATTGTTGTAAGAGACGTAAGTGTATTTTTCCTAGGTGTCCAGCACCTAGTACTCCAGCTTTGAGCATAGTGTTTTAATTTTAAACAAAAATACTATTTATTAAGGGATTTTGTGGGCTGCGCTTTCGTGAAAACGTATTCAGAATATCTTGCTATAATCTTGTATACATTCACCGTGAAAAGTGTATTTTTAACCCAATGAAAGATACTACGCGCCATCAAGGAAAACGTCGCCAACTCGTGCAAATCGTCGCTGAAAAGGGAGTCAAGGATACCAAAGTTTTAGCGGCTATTGGGACGATTCCGCGCCATCTATTTATGGACAGTTCTTTTGTAGATCACGCCTACCAAGACAAAGCATTTCCGATTGCTGCAGATCAAACCATTTCTCAGCCCTATACGGTTGCTTTTCAGAGTGAATTACTGCAGATTGAAAAAGGGCATAAGGTGTTAGAGATAGGAACTGGAAGTGGGTATCAAACCGCAGTGTTGTGTGAACTAGGTGCCAAAGTATATTCTATTGAGCGCCAACAAGAACTCTACAAAAAAACAAAGTTATTTTTATCCAAATTGGGCTATCGACCTAAATTCTTGAGTTTTGGAGATGGTTATAAGGGGTTGGCGGAATATGCTCCCTTTGATAGTATTATCGTAACGGCAGGAGCCCCCTTTGTACCGAAGCCATTGCTTTCACAATTAAAGGTGGGAGGTAGATTAGTCATCCCTGTGGGTGATGACACTCAGGTGATGACCTTGTATGTGCGCCAGGATGCAACCAAATTTGAGAAAAAGGAATTTGGAGACTTCCGATTTGTACCCTTATTGGAAGATAAAAATTAAGGAAGGTCTCTTCGAATTTCGCATCCAAAAAAAGTATCTTTGTCCCCATGGAATTCTCCTCAAAACTTCTTGAAAACGCAGTCTACGA
>JBLHXM010000081.1:0-15413 GCA_047630395.1 Dokdonia sp. | reverse complement strand
GATAATCCTCACGAGGCTATCCTGACAAATATTTTAGGCACCAAAAATGTAGCTGATTTATCGATGCGGTACGGGGTAAGTTATTTTGTAATGATATCTACGGATAAGGCGGTGAATCCAACCAATGTTATGGGAGCCTCTAAACGGGCTGCTGAATTGTATATTCAGTCTCTGTTTTTTGATCAGCATTCATCTTTCAAAACGAAATTTATTACCACGCGTTTCGGAAATGTTCTCGGATCCAATGGATCCGTAGTGCCACTCTTTAAGAAGCAAATAGAGCAAGGAGGACCTATCACCATAACGCATCCTGATATTATACGTTACTTTATGACCATTCCAGAAGCATGTCAGCTAGTGCTAGAAGCGAGTGTAATGGGGGATGGTGGTGAGATTTTTGTTTTTGACATGGGAAAACCTGTAAGAATAAAAGACCTTGCAGATCGGATGATTCAACTTGCGGGATATATTCCTGAACAGGATATTCAAATAATATATACAGGATTGCGTCCTGGCGAGAAACTTTATGAAGAGTTGTTGAGCGATGGGAGCACTGTAAAACCAACGCATCATAAGAAAATACTAATTTCAAAAGATATGGAACAAGATTTTAAATACGTAGAAGCGGCTATAAATACGATTATTACTTCTGCGGATGCTGGTTCTTCAGATGAGGTAGTTTTAGAGCTTAAAAAATTAGTAATAAACTTTAAATCAAATAATTCTGTTTTTGAAAAGCTTGATAAACAGTTACTAGTTAAATAGATTAATTACCTTTACACGCTAAAAAGTGCAATTCATTCTAATCAATTCTACCTTGAATAAACTCTTGAAATACTCTGCCTGTCTAGTTTTTATTGCTTTTATCACTTCTTGTGCTTCTAAGAAAGATGTGATTTATCTACAAGATATCACGCGACTTGATAGTATTAGTAGTCCGGCGTCTTATAGTACCTTAATTGGGGTTAATGACCTTTTAGCCATTACTGTTTCGGCGGATAATATGGCAGCAGCTAGTCCTTTTAACATTCCAATTACTACTGCTCGTGATGTAAATGCAACGGCCGCGCGTACACCTGTCGTTCAACCCTACTTGGTGAGTTCTGAAGGAACTATTGTTTTTCCGAGATTAGGAACTTTAAAGGTGATAGGTAAAACAAAAGAACTGCTTACCGATGAAATAACAACATTGCTGAAGGAATATATAAAAGCTCCCATGGTTAATGTACGTATTCAAAATTTTAAAGTTACGGTCTTAGGGTCTGTAGCTTCTCCGGGTACTTTTGCAATAACAGATGAACGTGTAACTATTTTAGAAGCATTGGGTATGGCCGGTGATATGACTATATATGGGCAACGAGACAATGTACTCGTATTGCGCGAGGAAGAAGGTATTAAAAAGTATGGAAGAGTGGATTTTACTAAAAGTGATTTCTTAGATTCTCCTTATTATTATCTGAGACAAAATGACGTCGTTATCGTGGAACAGAATAAGTCCGAAGTTCAACAGTCAATATCCAATCCAAACACGAGGATTTACTTTACAGTGGCCTCTTTGTTATTATCAATATTCGTAATCTTTACTCGTTAAGGAATGGCAAATCAAGAAATCAACTCAAAACGTACAATTGAGGTAAATCAAGATGATCATTTACTCACTGATCTTTTAAAACAGTATACTCGTTATTGGAAATGGTATATTTTGGCTGTGGTCATTACGGTGGGTTTTGCGCATGTATATTTACGTTATGTTACGCCTATCTATAGTACACAAGCAACCATTTTGTTAAAAGATGATGGTGGTGATAGTGGGTTTTCAGAACTTTCTGCCCTTGAAGATCTTGGAATTTTTGCCGGGAATTCTGGCAGCAAACTGGCAGATGAAATTGAAATCTTTAATTCAAGGAAATTGATGGAGAAGGTTGTCACAGAACTTGACCTCAATATCCAATACTTTGTCGAAGGCAATGTGAAGACTGTAGAATCCTACGTTGCTCCGATTGTCGTTTCTTTTTTAAATAAAGACACCTTGTATAGTCTTGAGGAAACGAATCTTTTTAGATTAGGCAATAGGGATGAGAATTCTTTTTATTTAAGAAAAACACAAGAAAATGGTGAGACGATACATCGTTATGGGGAAACCATTGATATGGGGTATGGCAAGTTCATTATTGTGCCAAGCTCGAAAGATAAGATACTAGGCAGCTGGAAAGAAATCCTTGTGAGTATTAGTCCTGTGAAAAATATGGCGGCTTCTATGGCTGGACAGGTTTCGGTAAATACGAAAGGACAGAATACCAATGTACTGCTCATTTCAATGAAGAATCCCATAGAGAAAAAATCGAGGGATGTCATTAATACATTGATTGACAAGTATAATGATGATGCGGTAGCCGACAAGAATGAGGTTGCTACCAATACCGCAGAATTTATTGCTAATAGACTCAAGATTATATCTGAAGAATTAGATTCTGTTGAGACAGCAAAAGAAGCATTCAAGCGTCAGAATAGAATTACAGATATCCCTTCAGAAGCACAGCTTTTTGTACAAAGTGATAATGCCTTTAAAAACAGGATATTGGATGTTTCAACTAAGATTCGCTTGGTTGAGAGTATAAAGGACTATATCCAAAGTAGTAATGGTCGTTTACTTCCATCAAATATGGGAGTCCTTAGTGGTGGGCTAAGTAATCAGGTTATCGAATATAATACCTTGATCATGCAACGCTCTGACTTGCTTAAATCATCCACAGCTGCAAATCCTGTAGTGGTGACTATTGATGAGGAGTTGGTCAAAATTATAAACGTTATTAACAGCGGAATCCAGAATGAATTGTCCTCTCTTGAAATTACAGAAAGGGAATTGAAAGGGCAAGAACGGATTTATTCAGCTAAGATATCAGCAGTACCAAGTTTAGAAAAAGAATCCAGAGGAATCATACGACAACAAGAGATCAAAGAGCAACTGTACCTCTACTTGCTTAAGAAACGTGAAGAAACAGCTATTTCTTTGGCGATAACCTCCACAAATGCCAAGGTTATTGATGAGGCTATTACAACACCATCTCCAGTTTTCCCAAAACGACGACTTATTAAAATGGTCGCCGGTATTCTAGGGTTTTTATTCGTTGTGATCGTGGTCTATATAAAAAATCTATTAGACACTAAAATTCATAGTCGTTCGGATGTAGAGGCAATATCTCAAACGCCTGTGCTTGGTGAGTTGCCGCTAGTAGATGGAGTAGAGAACTTGGTGATTAAACTACATGACCGATCCATTCTCGCAGAAAGCTTTCGGATTTTAAGAACCAATTTGGATTACTTTACCCGATCCGATAATGGGAAAAAAAAGAATGTAGTCTATGTCACCTCAACAATTAAAGGAGAAGGAAAGACCTTTGTGGCATTTAATTTAACAATGTCTTTAGCGTCTACTGGCAAAAAGGTGTTACTCATTGGTGCCGATATCAGAAACCCACAGGTGCATCGCTATATGGACCTTAATTCATCCAGTATCGGTCTGTCTGAATTTATGTTTGGAGTAGATACGAAGGTTGAGGAAGTTACTATTCATGAAAATTTAAATGGGCAAGATTTCGACGTTATCCTTTCGGGTCGAATCCCTCCAAATCCTGCTGAATTATTTCTAAATAATCGATTTAAAACGCTTATTGAAACGGTATCAGAGCAATACGATTATGTGATTGTAGATACAGCTCCGACCATGCAAGTGACGGATACGTTACTCATAAGTCAGCATGCAGATGTCACTATTTTTGTATCACGTGCCGACTATACTCAAAAACGTATTCTACAATATTCTAAAGATCTTTCCCATGAGAAGAAACTAAAGAATATGACTTACGTGGTTAATGGTGTAAAGACGGCCAATTTTGGATACGGCGCTAAATATGGTTACGGATATGATAATAAGGAGGAAGGATTATGGCAGCGTATTAAGCGTGTATTGAGTTAAATTTTATACAATGAAACGCAGTTATTAAAGGATGTTAGAGTCTTTTGGAATAAGGCAAAGGTTCCAGCGCTTGCTTGCATCATATCAGACAGTCTGTTGCGATTACTCAACGGTTTTTAGGAGAAAGTGATTTGGTTATTTCTTGCTAAAGATGTGATTTTTACTAAGTTTTTATTTTTCACCTTTATCTCTGAAATTTTTTCTAAGTGCTCTAAGCGATGCGTGTCTGTACCTATATAATCATAGAGACCATCGTCTAAAAGTTGAAAAGCCATCTTTTGAACCGAAGCCCCATAGTGTTTCGATAGAGAGAGTGCATTCAGTTGCAATAAACAACCTTTGGCTTTTAAGGATCTAAATACATCTAGTTTCTTATAGTAGAAGGCATATCTTTCTGGATGTGCAAGAATAGGAATGTGCCCCTTAGAAGTAATTTGGAAGATGAGTTGTTCTAAATTGTTCGGTGGTTGGAAATAGGAAAGTTCAATAAGCACATAGTTCCTCTTTAAAAAGAGGAGATTATCGTTAGTTAGGTGTTCCTCAAATACTTCATCCAACATATATTCAGAAGCAGCTGTAATATCAATATCCATTCCTAAGGTTTCTATTTGGGACAAGGCTTGTCTTATTGTTTCAGGAGTGTTGGGGTAAATTTCACCCATTGTGTGAGGGGTAGCATACAGCTTTTTAAAGCCTAAATCAATGTATTTTTGTACAATAATTTTACTAGTATTTAGATCAGGTGATCCATCATCAATTCCTGGGAGAATATGACAGTGTATATCGGGTGTGTCACCTAAGGTGTCTATTAAGAAAGTGCTCTTAGAGAAGAAATGTAACATGAAGTAAAAATAATCCAAATTTATATACCATTTCATGAAATTACTTTCATAATTTTTGCGATGCATAATTGTTTACTTTTAACAATAGTTAATTGTATCAATTAATATAGCGCTACCAAAAGACGATAGTAGCAGTGCTCTAACGTGAACCTTACTACAGGCCTATGCTTTTTAACTCCATAGATTTTGCTTTCTTCCTGCCTTTAGTTTTTGCACTGTATTGGTTTGTGTTCAATAAAAATTTAAAGCGGCAAAATCTATTGTTGTTAGTCAGCAGTTATGTTTTTTATGGTTGGTGGGATGCTCGATTTTTGATTCTTATCGTTTTTAGTACCCTCATAGATTTTTGTATTGGTCTTTCTTTGGAAAAAGTTAAAAAGGATAGACATAGAAAGTACTTACTTGCCACTTCAATTGTAATGAATTTGGGCTTTTTAGGGGTCTTTAAATACTATAACTTCTTTATAGATAATTTTAGTTCGGCATTCACCTTGTTAGGTGGTTCAATTTCAGACTATTCCTTGAACATAATTTTGCCAGTTGGGATAAGCTTTTATACTTTTCAAACACTTAGTTATTCTATAGATCTTTATAGAAAGAAAATAAAAGCAACACATGATATCCTTGAGTTTGGAGCCTTTGTTAGCTTTTTCCCTCAGTTAGTCGCCGGACCTATAGAAAGAGCGTCCAATCTTTTACCACAATTTGCCAAATCACGAACCTTTGACAAAGAAAAGGCGATTGATGGTTTACGGCAGATTTTGTGGGGATTATTTAAAAAAATCGTCGTAGCCGATAACTGTGCACGTTTTGCAAATGAAATATTTAATAACCTTGATGATGCTTCTGGAAGTACGGTTCTATTAGGAGCCCTTCTGTTTACCTTTCAGATTTATGGAGACTTTTCAGGCTATTCAGATATAGCAATTGGGACGTCACGATTGTTCGGTATTAATCTGATGCAAAATTTTAAATTTCCATATTTCTCGAGAGATATTGGTGAATTTTGGAGGAGATGGCATATTTCTCTCTCCACTTGGTTCAGAGATTATCTCTATATTCCATTGGGAGGAAGTAAAGGTGGGACCTGGATGAAAGTCAGAAATACCTTTATTATATTTTTAGTGAGTGGCTTTTGGCATGGAGCTAATTGGACATTCGTGTTTTGGGGCTTTTTGAATGCATTGTATTTCTTACCGCTTTTATTAACGAATAAAAATAGAAGATATACAGACGTAGTGGCGCAAAATAGAAGACTGCCCTCGTTCCATGAAATATTGAGCATGGGAGCTACTTTTCTACTCACAGTAGTGGCATGGATTTTCTTTCGTGCAAATACGATAGGGGAAGCATTTTATGGAATTAAGAAGATGTTCTCTTCTTCTATGTTGAGCGTTCCCCCTCAACTACAAGACAAAAGCTTGTATGTACTATGTATATGCATCACATTTCTACTCCTTATAGAGTGGAGTGGCCGGAGAGATAAGCACGGCTTAGAGTCATTTGGATTAAAAAAGCCACGCATTCTCCGACTTTCCTTTTACTACGGTATCATTCTTCTAATATTTTGGTTTGGTGGAGAGGAACAACAGTTTATTTATTTCCAGTTTTAACTTGAGAAGCGCTTTGAGAAACATCACTTTATTTAAACTGTATAGCAACAGTTTTCAGACCCTGTGACTCGTTATTCTTACAAAGTTCACACGCTTATTTTTTTTTATTTTTAACCACTAGTAAACACCCCATGATTTGTGGTAAAGCAGATATAGAAAGACTTGGATATTTCATATCATCAAGTTTTTAGGGGGTTAAAAATGATGCATAGCTCAAAAATAATCTAAATATGATCAACCCTACTAACCAAACTATCTTACTTTTGCCATAAATTAGTACTGTAATGCGTCCACTTGTCATTCTTTTTCTTTTTCTATCCATCACGTCCATTGCTCAGCAAATCGAGTATAGAGGTGCACTAGAACTGCAGGGTATGTATGCCTCTGAGGAACTTCCTTTTTGGATGTATACCAATACCAATACACGTGCAAATGAATTGACTAATGTGTCGGGTTACGCTTTCGCGAAAGCGGAATATGAACTCAATGATACCTCCAACATAGAAGTAGGTCTCGGACTTATGTACAGAGATGGTTTTGTCGACAGATTTCAACGCAATGAACTTTTTGTGCGCTATACGAATACTTGGTTACAAGCGACCGTAGGATCTAAGAATCCTGAGGAGGCCTATGATGGGTTATCAACTTCTAACGGTAATATTCTTTGGTCCGGGAATAATAGAGCCATTCCGGGAATTACCTTAGAAGCTCCAAGAGCACTGAATATTGGTAAATATTTCACCTTGGACTACGGATTTGGACACTATAGCCTTAATGATGACCGCTATGTAGATGATACGCGGGTCCATTATAAAAAATTAGGAATCGGTATCAATTTGAGCCCTAAGCATTACTTCAAAGGAACCTTGCAACATTATGCGCAGTGGGGCGGCACACATCCTATTCTTGGAGATTTGCCTGCTGGTTTTTCTGATTTCACCAAAGTGATTTTTGCTCAAAATGCAGGAGATAATGCCGAATTCAATGAGCAGGTGAATGCGTTAGGAAATCACTTAGGCTCCTTTGATTTTGAATATACATACACGGGGATAAAGGGCAGTTTTACTGCCTACCACTTACATCTTTTTGAGGATGGTTCTGGAACGGCATTTAAAAACTTCCCGGATGGTATCTGGGGAATTACCTACGCTCCTAAGGACAAAAAGCTGAAACGGATTCTCTATGAATACGTAAATACTACAGATCAGAGTGCTGGAGAAGGTAGGAGTTCTGGGGATAATTATTTTAGTAATAAAGGCTATCGTTCAGGATGGACCTATGAGGGAAACACCATAGGGCTCCCATTTATCTTACTCAATCCAGAAACGGGATTAGGGATCAGTAATAACCTTATCAAAGCACATCACTTAGGTGCGTTTTTTTCTTTTGATAAACTGGATCTACAGTTGAAAGTAAGTGCCGTAGATGATGCAGGATCACCTTCTAATCGGCTGAGTTCCTCTATAAAGAAGGTCTATACTTATGCAAATGGGACCTATGCAACGAACTATGGAAATATTACCTTAGTCGTAGGAGCCGATACAAGTTCAATTACGGATAATACATTAGGTGTTGGGTTAGGATATCAGTACAGTTTTTAGATCATGAGGCTTTTTTCTTTTTGAAAGAGAAGATACCATCGATGAACTTACTTTTATCCTTTTCATTTTTATCAATCCGCCACAGCTGTGGTAAGATGGATTGCTTAGGATGTTTAATAGCATCTGCCATAATACAGGCGATATAGGTGAGATTAACAAAGCTTTTTTCGAGCATTTTATAACGCGTAGCACAGCCTACCGTATACTCCGTTAGATTGCGCACACGATGCCACCAGTGTGATGGGTTGACGAGCATATCACTTTCTTCCAATACAGATTTGTAGATAGGGACATGTTCAAGTTCTGGATAATCACTCCGGATTTGTGTAAAGAAATCTCCCTCATAGGCTTCAAAGAGTTCAGAGACCACGTAATGGGCATACTTGCTCAACGCTGGCTGCACAGCAGGCGTATAGGAGGGATCAATAAAGAACCATTCTTTCTCTCCTTTGACATTTAAGAACATATTGTATCCCCCTGCACAATGTAGGGTAGAACTTGTTTTATGAGATCTCGAAATAAACCATTGCGTAATCATACGATCGGTAGTATGCAGGGCATCTATTTCATCCCCTTTGCACTTTGCATTAAAATCGGAGTCATTGAGTATGCCATAGAAATTATTCAGATAGCTTTCTTCATATTGAGGTAAGGTCAAGTACTCCTTTAACGAAGTTTCTTCAAGGGCTATATTTTGCCCTACTTTATTCATAGACTCTTTGTTATCCTTCTTATTTAAATGCTTTACTGGGAGGTCTCCTAAATTGTTAATCAGATTTTCTCTTTCGGCAAAACGAGTAATTTCGGCATCTTTGAGATAGCCTTTTACAACAATAGGAGTATCTATATGCTTGATCCAGTAATGAAAAAAGTCTTTGGTAAAATCCTTAGCATCTATATGTGGAATGGTAATAGGGCCGTCGTACTTTGGATTCTTTGCTTTAATTTTTAAAGCAGTTTTATCGTGTAGTTTCTTAAAACGCCGACCTAAATATGTATTGTGATGCTGTTTACGGAGCACTTTACCATGTGCATCTTTTTTGTTTAAAATGCTAAAAGAAAAATCTAGAAAGAAGATAATAGACCATCGAAATTCTAAAAATCCGTAGTGGGCTTTCGGAACATTAGGGGTGTAATTGTGAACCTTGTCGAGCATGGAGTGCATGAATACTATTTTTTACGAAAATAAGACATCTTTTTAAATACCTATAATGCGCACCTCTACTTATGGGTAGCTTTACTTCATTTGCGGTCAAACCCAACTCCTATTTTACGCTTCATGATCACCATGCTAAAGTTGACCAAATTGGCTTTATACTTTGTGATTGCTTCAGCATGAATTGAAAACTTACTAATATCACCATTCAATCCAGCTATATACCTATCACGAGAAGTGGCGACATAGACATGAGTTTGTTTATGACTACTTTGTTAAGCTAGTGATGTCTTTAATCAATCGTTGAATCTCCTGATCATTGGTTCCATCATAGACGCCGCGAATTTGCTTTTTCGTATCTACCAATATAAAATTAGGTGTATGGATAAAATCTTGCAAGCCACCATCTCCTTCATCGACCACAGCAAAGTAGCTCTTGCGAGCTAAATTGTAAATATGTTTTTTGTTTCCAGTGGTAACATTCCATTTATGATCAATAACACCATTATCTTTTGCATATTCATAAAGAACAGGAACACTATCTATGCGCGGTGTTACAGAAATTGATAAAAGCATAATCTCTTCATTGTCTATAAATCGCTCTTGTATTTTAGCCAAATTAGAAGTCATGATAGGGCAAATGCTTGGACACTTTGCAAAAAAGAAATCTGTAACATAAATCTTATTTTTATAATCGGATTGGGTGATGGTTTCCCCATTTTGATTGATCAATTCAAAGTCAGAAACGGTATGATCTTCTATGCTGGTTTGCATTGACGTATCAACCAATGCTGGATTAAAATCTGTTGGATTAAAAATAGGCAGTGGTTCTTCTTGAAAATACTTTGAGTAGATCAACACGCACATGACGATTGTTAGGATTCCCGCCACAATTGTTGAATACGGTATTTTTCTAAATGCTCCCATACGTTCTTAAGTTATAGCACCGAAGTATTAATATCAATGTCGGCATGCTGCCAGGCCTTTTCAAATTCTAGTTTGATGACTTGGGCTTCTTCTAGTTTCCCTTGCGCTTTTAAACTGTTGTGTAACCCCATTAAGGACCATCCATTTTGGCGAAGAATATCTAAGTCTTCTTTGAATATATTTTCAGCATGCTCAAACATTTTTGCCTTCATTAAAACAGCACCCAAATTCTGGCGTGTCGGAATATGCCAAGCCGCAGGCTCCGTATATATCAGTGCATCTTCATAGGCTACCGCTTTTTCAAGGTGGGCGATGGCTTCAGACGTATTACCTTTCAATGCAGCCAACTCACCCGCGACAACTTCGTAGGCGATATTTGCAGAATGAATAGAGGCATTATTAGACGTTGCGACTAAGGTTTCTAAGTCTGGGTCATTTTTAAACGCAACTAGGGCCTCTAATTCTTCTTGTGCTTCTGCTACGTTTCCTTTTCGTATGAACGCAATACCACGTGCATAATGCCGGATTAAGTTTAGGTGTTTAATTTCTGGACTAGGCGCAGGGATGGTCAGGATTTCATTCCATTTGCCAAACCGAGTATAGGCTAGCATGGGCGTGGATGCAAAATTTTGAAGAAAAGGCATTTCTATAAACTCGCCAACAGGGACTTTCTCTGCTGTTTTTTTTGCAGCATCAATGGCAATTTTACTATCACCAAGCAAACTTGCCGAAGACCATAGAAAATGAATATTATGCGGATAATAAGCAAGTGGATACAATCCTTGAGCGAAACATTGAGCAATATAATCTTCATCGGCCAAAATTGCTGCTTGATTCACCTTTACGGCATCCAAATACCTTCCTACTCGAATATAGATATGTGAAGGCATATGAACAATATGACCCGCTCCGGGCATTAAAGTAACTAGTTTATCGGCACTAGGCACTCCCATGTCAGGATATGGAAGCTCTACCATATGGATGTAATAATGATGTCCTCCTGGATTTTCAGGTGCAAGTGCTATGGCACTTTCTAAAGCCGCTTTGGCTTCTTTGATATTGGGCGATGGATTCCCGTCTATATCCCAATAATTCCAAGGTACTGTGTTCATTACAGCTGCAGCATATAAAATTTTGATGTTGACATCTTGAGGAAATCGTTGAGCCACATCGGTCATTGCTTTCATATAGTCCATGTTCAGGGTCGCAGGATCCTTAGTCAAATCAGTACTATACCTGGCCGACAATGCCTCTATAAGTGCTTGTTCTTTGGGATTTGCTTTGGAGGCTAAACCCTGTGCCTTTTTTAGGGCCTCATTTATTTTGTTTTTACGTTCATCAGTGGGTAACGGGTCATTGATATTCGGTCCCAGCGCAAAGGCTTGTCCCCAATACGACATTGCTGCATTGGGATCTAAGCGTGAAGCTTCCATAAAGGATCGGTGTCCTTCTGCATGGTTAAAGGCATAAGACAACTTTACACCTTGATCAAAAAAAGCTTGTGCTCTTTCATTTGCCGTGGAAATAGGAAAATGAAGGTTACCGAGATTTTTAAATAAGGGTGAGATTTGTTTCGTTGTGTCTACCACCGTCAATAAAAATTTGGTGGGTGTACACTTAATGAAACTAAAAGATGCCTTTTGATAATTGTTGGCGGTATGAGTCGTTTGTTTTTTCTCAACTAAAAAAACGACCCCCACTAAAATAACGATCCCTATAAATAATCCAATTTTCGTTTTCATAATGATGGTATTAAGGTTGTTGTATAAATTTTTTGGCAGCGTCAATTTCAATTCTATCGCTCGTCGAATCCTTGGTGAGTTCAAGCAGCTGCTTGTAATAAATTCCTGCCATTTCATCGTTACCAATCTCTTTCGCGGCAACAGCGGCACCATAAATCCCGTTAAATCGATTAGGGTACCATTGCAGATTCTCTTGATAAGCGGTAAGTGCTGCTTCTGGTTGATTCATTGCCAGTAGCATGTCTCCCAGCAACTCTCTAGCTGGCAATACATCTCCTGGAGTGATTGGATGTTTACTTGTTTTTCGTTCGAGCGCTACCGCTTGCTGCATTAAGGCGAGCGCTTTTGTAGTATTGTTTTTCTTGAGAGCTACCCAGGCCTGAACCGTTTTTATCTGAATTTCCACTTGTCTGACCTGAATCGACTTCGATCGATCGTTCTGATCTACAAGTTGCTGATGTAAACTTTCAAGAATGATAGTTTCAGCTTCCGCTTTCGCGAAATCCATGGTGTGCGCAGCACCAAGTCCGCGCGCAAAGTGATGAATGGCTTTTTGCCATGGAAATTGCTCCCAACCTACGTCTATGCTTTGAAGCTCTAGATCCGCGGCTTGGGCCCATTGCCTGTTTTCAAGCGCTATCCTTGCGGGAATAGCGGCTATGGGATATATGGACGCGGTGATATTAAGCGGGTAGAAACGATGCTGTGTTTTGATTTGTTCATAGTGCTTGTTGGCTGCTGCATTTCCTCCTTGTTGCAAGTAGGCGTACACCAAGTAATCGGTAGCATGTAATTCCTCAAAATAAGAACCTTCCAAAGCTGCTGCTTGTGTATAACAGCGCGAACTTTCGGCAGATAGAAGGTTGGATGCAATAGACTCTTGCCAAATGCCCAATCTCGTAAAGATATGAGAAGGCATATGTTGTGCATGGGAGGAAGTAGGTGCGATTTTAGCATACCTTCTGGCTGTTTCTAACCCTTTATGAGCTAATACGGGGTTGTCATAATTATGAATGATATAATGCGCAATCCCAGGATGGTTGGGGTTATCAGTAAAAAGAGATTCCAAAATTTTGCCTGCCTTTTCTTCATTTACATAGTCTTTACCAACTCTGTCACGTGTTGAATATAGTGCTAACGTATAGAAAATAGATGCTTCCACATCTTCTGGATATTTTAGAGATAAGGCTTCCATTTTGAGTTCAAATTCCTTTGCTCGGCTTTTGTGATCTAAGTGTTCCCAATCTGTGTAATAGATGTCAATAGCATCTATATAATCGCGCTGTTTTTCATCCATGGATAATTCTTTTGCGATCGCAAGGACTTTAGCACCTTTTATTAAATCGGTTTCGGTAGGAGGGAACCAGGCGGCATGATAGATACTCATGGCAACTCCCCAATAGGCCATGGGACAATTAGGATCTGTATCAATAACTTGGACAAAAGCTTTTTCAGCCTCTGTATATTGAAAGGAATGTAATAAGGCCACGGCCAGGTCAAATGTTTCCCTAGTTTCATAATTACAGGAAAGCGAAAATTTAAGTTCGCCAAATTGCCCATTACCGCATAACAAAAGATCACCTCTTCTAAAATCTATAGAAGCTAAAGCCGTTTCCTTTTCTGTTGGCTTATCTGAACAGCCTACTGATAAGAATATGAATAAAGCACAGACAAAACGAGTAATATTAAATCTAGATATCATTGTCTAAAGTTTTTAAAATTATAAACGGATGGTCTTTCAGCCGTTGTAGGGTCGATAATTGTAGTCACTTGACTCACATAATTAGCAGGAAAACCACCTTTTTTGCATGTTCATACACCATCTCTTTATTGGGTGCCATATACACACAATATATTTTATCTCCTGTCACATAACTCTGTTTCCATTGGATTTCAACCCAATTCATTCAAAACGTCGCAAGAGGTTTTAGAAATATCCTTCAATTGTGTGGCCGTTAGTTTGCCCGTATATTGTATGTCTCTTTCTATTACATACATGTTTTTGTTTGGTCATTTTTAAAAGGCTTAAAAATATTTTACTTAAGTTATTGATTAATAATGATTTGGGCAATTTTTTGTAGACATACTATTTTTTTTGTATTAGTACCCGTATTTTCTGCACACATATTTGTCGCTAGTATATCTGACTGATACTCTTGTGGATCGAACTCTTGGAGTAGGGGAAAATACACTTGATGTAAGTGATATCATGTATATCCAATTCCAACTACGGGAATATGACAATTGGCTGCAACCAACGTAGTGATTGAAACCGTTAGGGTATACCACAGTGTTAGCCTCTTAAAATCTGCTGTATGTTTACGGCTGTGGACTTTTTAGGAAGCTTCGAAGAACATTTTGAATGGAGGAAACTTGAAATAATTGCCGTCACTGAAGAAGGTTCGAACGGATACAATATAAAGGTTTTTCCACAAAAATTTTTCTCGAAGCTAGATAGGAAAGCGATTTATCTACTCCAATATTTGAGTAGGTTCGTCTCACTGCGGAAACTCATAAAGCACTAACAAATCGTTAAAAAGCAGCAGATTTATAAAATATTTCCTAATTTTGTAAAATAATGAAACAATTCATCCACAAATCAATTGCTGTCTGCATGGCTTTTGTAGTTTTTATGACTACACTGTCATTTACTGTTGATATGCATTATTGTGGAGATACCATGGTGGATTTTGCTTTCTTTAAAAGCGCAGCATCTTGTGGTATGGAGAAAGCACCGGTCGCGTCAAATTGCGAAAACCCAACTCTTTCTCAAAAATCGTGCTGTACAGATGAGCAACTCGTCATACAAGGACAGGATGATTTAAAAGAAAACTTCAATAGTCTCACTTTTGAGCAACAGATCTTTGTTGCGTCCTTTTCATATTCGTATATCAGTCTCTTTGAAGGAACGACATCTAAAGAGGTTGCTATAGTAGATTATCCCCCGCCCGCTGTCAAACGGGATGTGCAAGTCTTGCACCAAACTTTTCTTATTTGATTTTTAAACAGGATTAATTAAGCGCTACGATAGCTTTCGTTTAGCGCTCGATTTGTTGTATTTGCTATTCTATTTTTTGGAATTCCAATCTGCTTATAACTGTTTAATTATCAAAGTATATGCTTAATAAAGCGATCAAATTTCTTATCGAGAACAAGCTCGTAGCCGTTTTAATGCTCACCGTATTTGTAGGATGGGGCATTGTAAATGCACCTTTTAGTTGGGACACCGGATTTTTGCCTTCTAATCCAGTGGCTGTAGATGCTATTCCGGATATCGGCGAGAATCAACAAATTGTCTTCACAAAGTGGCAAGGGCGCTCACCACAAGATATCGAAGACCAGATTACCTATCCCTTAACTACGTCACTTTTGGGTATTCCTGGAGTCAAAACAATCCGAAGCTCCTCGATGTTCGGTTTCTCCAGTATTTATATCATTTTTGATGAAGATGTTGAATTTTATTGGTCCCGTAGTCGTATCCTCGAAAAGTTGAATTCCTTACCCGCCAATATCCTACCAGAAGGAATCAACCCTAGCTTGGGGCCTGATGCAACAG
>JBLHXM010000080.1:0-15466 GCA_047630395.1 Dokdonia sp. | reverse complement strand
CTTAAGGATATTCAAAGAATTGTGAAAATAATAAGAAGCGGTGGACTCATCATCTACCCGAGTGATACGGTGTATGCTCTTGGCTGTGATATTACTAATAATAGGGCCCTTGAGAAACTGGCAAAGCTAAAAGGAGTGAAGCTAGCAAAGGCAAATTTTTCATTTGTATGTGAAGATCTTAGTAATCTGTCTGATTATGTGAAGCAAATAGATACTAAAACCTTTAAGCTTTTGAAACGTGCATTGCCTGGGCCGTATACCTTTATCCTTCCGGGAAATAACAACTTGCCTACAGTGTTTAAAAAGAAAAAGGAAGTTGGAATTCGAGTGCCAGATAACGAAATTACTCAGGCTATTGTCCGTGCTCTTGGGAATCCTATCGTATCTACTTCTATATATGACGAAGATGAAGTCATAGAATATATGACCGATCCAGAATTGATTTATGAAAAATGGGGTCGTCTGGTAGATGTAGTTGTTGATGGTGGATATGGAGATAATATAGCTTCGACGGTCATTGATCTAACAGGAGATGAGCCCATCCTTATACGAGAGGGCAAAGGTAGTCTTGAGATATAAAAAAAACCTCCTTAAAAGGAGGTTTTCAAATTACCTGTTATTATGATTTGGGGGTAGGTAACAAGTGTAAAAATCGTTTATTCGTTTACGGCAACTATGGTTGCTTTTTTATAAGTGAATTTGTTTGATGCTACTTCAAATTCTTTAAGTTGATGCATGTTTTGAATTCCAGTTGGCAAATATCCAGTCATATTATTGTCGAATACGCTAAGTCTCTGCAGTGAAATAAGTACTTCCATGCCTTGTGGTAATGAACCGCTAAGTTTATTACTACTTAATTGTAAATCTTTTAGTTTTACTAAAGCAACAATAGATGTTGGAAGTTCACCGCTAAATTTGTTGTTGTAGAGACTAATTCTTTTTAATTTTTTCATATCCCCAATGTTCTGAGGTAATTCACCTTCAATATTATTGAAGAATAAATCCATGTACTCAAGATTTACAAGAGCGGTAAAGTTTGTTGGTAAGCTCCCATTGATATTATTGAATGATAAATTCAAACTTTTCAATCCATGAATGGTCGCTAGGGTAGCAGGAATGTTTCCTGTGATGTTATTTTTGTGAAGATTAAGTACTTTAAGGTTCTGGAGATCTCCAACACTCTCAGGAAGTTGCCCTGTAAGATTGTTATTTACCAAATTTAAAGCGATTACGTTATCTCTAAAAACAGTAACACCTTTCCAAGTAGTTACATCTGCATCTAAATTCCAGGTAGTGTTCCACTCAGCACCATTTGTTGCTGTGTACAAATCAACAAGCGCTTGTTTCTCTTTTGGAGATACACCTGCAAGTGCAGAAACTGAAAAGGCAATTAAAAGTACAATTGAAGTAAGGATTCTCATAATAACATTGTTTGGTTGCTCAAATATAGGATGAAATACACTTATATCGTTTAAGAGCACGAAATATTCGATTAAATGCACTTTAATTTAACATTTGGCTCAAATAATGTGTATTTCATCGAGGTATTAAAAAACAGCATGTGTATTTCATCGATAGATATGCTAGGACTTTGTGTATTTCATCGATTATTTAGCTTTTGTATTTTAATATTGCAGGAATAGAGGTTGCTGTTGACCGGTCAGAGAAAGGACATTTAATCGTGCGCCTCAATACTCAGCAAGTCCATTTAGAAATACAAGACAAAAAAAAGCCACTCGCGAAGAGTGGCTTTTTACTTTTGCTGTAAGCAAAAGTAAACTTAGGAATATATCAGTTCATTATTCTGCTTTCTTCATACCATCTTCTACCATTTTGTAGAATTGATCTAATTTTGGAAGCACTACAATACGGGTACGTCTATTTCTAGCGCGTCCTTCAGAAGTCGTGTTACTTTCTAATGGCACATAAGAACTACGTCCAGCTGCAACCATACGTTCCGGTGGTACACCAAAATCATTTTGTAAAATGCGCACTACAGAAGTCGCACGTTTAACACTTAAGTCCCAATTATCCTTCAATACAGCATTGCTAATAGACTTATCATCCGTATGACCTTCTACCATAAACTCTAGTTCAGGCTTGGCGATAACCACCGTAGCTACTTTTCCAAGAACTTCCTTAGCTCTTGCTGAGGTGATGTCATAACGTCCGCTTTTAAATAAGAGTTTGTCAGAAATGGATACATAGACCACTCCTTTTTCAACATTTATTTCAATATCCTCATCTGCTAAGTTGCCTAAAGCTCCTTTAAGACTCGTTACCAATGCAAGTGTTACACTATCTTTTTTAGTAATAGCATCACGCATATATTTAATTTGTAAATCCTTTTCACGAATCTGCTCCAAAGAGTTTTCTAAGGATACAGCACCTTGCGTAGAAAGGGTCGTCAAGTTTCCTTGGGTATTGATCAAGGCTTGATTGTTGTCCTTTAGTGATGCCACTTGATCCTTAAGTGCTGTTGCCGTGGCGGTAGCACTAGCTTTCTCTTCAAGACAGCTATTTAATTTAACCGTCGCTGTATTTAAAAGATCCTGCGTTTCTTTTTGACGTGCTTCCATAGCAGTGAACTCTTTCTTAGAGACACAAGAGGTCAATAATAAAAGGGCACTTGCCGTCACAACTAATATCTTTTTCATTTCGTTTATATTTTTAAAATTGTAAGGTAAATGTATAAAAACGGCAAATGTTAATACAGCGATTAACACATTTTTATAGTTTCATTCCTCTAATTCTTTGTAAGTGCATTTCTTAAAGAGAAAGTAGTCTTTTAGTATAGAGGTTTGTCCATAATATTCCTTTCCTTGAATACCCCGCCTACGCTTCTTAAGAATAGCAGGTAGGTGACTGTAAAAGCTCAGGTGTGCTTGTAAAATGGCAAGAACATGCCTGGGTTTACCATCCAGCATAAATTTGACTGCTGCGACACCATCCAAAACCAATCGGGCGAAAATGCGCCAGACCACAATAGACCCTTTTACATTCTTCACGAGAGCAAACAACGTATTTCTAAAGTTATAGAACGTCTTTTTCGGACTAGCGGCTGCCAAGGTTGCTCCGCCCAAATGAAATACTTCGCTATCTCCACAGGCGACAATGCGCCAACCTTGATTCTTTGCGCGCCAACAAAGATCTATTTCCTCTTGATGTGCAAAGAAGTCTTCATCGAGACCTTCTAATTCCCAATACACCTCAGAACGAATAAATAAACATGCTCCGCTGGCCCATTGCACATCAACCGTGTCATTATATTGACCAACATCTACCTCACAGTGATCAAAAATACGTCCTCGGCAATACGGATAGCCATAGGCATCCAAAAATCCACCTGCTGCTCCCGCATATTCAAATTTATTTTTGTCCCTAAGGTCTTTGATTTTTGGTTGAGCCGCTCCTATAGTTGGATTTTCTGTAAACAAGCGAATCATTGGTTCAAGCCAGCCGGCAGTTACTTCCACATCACTGTTTAATAATACGTAGAGATCTGCGTCTATTCTTTTTAATGCGTCATTATATCCTTTGGCATAACCGCCATTGACTTCGTTTTGGATGATGATGAGGGGGGTGTTGGAGGAGTTGGCTGTGGCGCCAAATTGCTCTCGACAATACCCTAGAGAGTCATCAGTAGAGGCGTTATCGGCCACATAAATCGTCGCAAGTCCTGCCGAATGCTTCACCACAGACGGTAGGTAAGCTTCGAGGAGTTGTTTTCCATTCCAGTTTAAAATAACAACAGCGACATTCATGCTACAAAGATGTGATTTTAATTGGAAATACTGTAATCGGGGAGTTCGCGTAAAAAGGCATATCGTTCTTCGATATAATCCATACTGCAGTAAAAATGATCCAAGCCGTTAGTAACCATCAATAGGTCTGCTTCGAGTTGAAGGTTATAACGAGCGATCTGATCAAAAACTGTTTGCGTAATCGGTATCGTATAAGATTTACATTCGACAATTAGGAAAATGCTGCCGTCTGGATGGAAGATCACAATGTCATATCGTTTTTTAGTATCTCTCACTTTAATTTCCTTCTCAACATTAATTAAGGAGAGCGGGTACTTCTTGGTATATATCAAGAAATGGAGCACATGCTGGCGCACCCATTCTTCAGGAGCAAGACTGACAAATTTTTTGCGAACAACGTCAAAAATAAACGGTTTGTTTTCGCTACTTTTGAGTCGGAAGTCGTACGGAGGAAACGCAAGATTTTGCATGCCGCAAAATACGGGTTCTCATCTCAAATTACAATAGTGCAACACGCAAAAAACATAGTCACCGATATTAAAAATGGAGTTATAAAACCCATCTATTTTCTAAGTGGAGAAGAGCCGTACTTCATTGATCAAATCTCCGATTATATTGAGGATAACCTTCTTGACGAAGCCGATAAAGGGTTTAACCAAATGGTCCTTTATGGTCGTGATGTGACCGTAGAAGATATTGTAGGGAATGCCAAACGCTATCCAATGATGGCCGAACGCCAAGTTGTGATTGTCAAAGAGGCGCAAGAGTTGTCGCGTACTATTGATAAGCTGTCATCTTATGTTGACAATCCACAACCGTCTACTGTTCTAGTGGTCTGCTATAAGTACAAAAAACTAGACGGTCGGAAAGCACTCGCCAAGTCTTTGAAAAAGAGCGGGATCCATTACGAAAGCAAAAAACTATACGAAAATCAAGTGGGCGATTGGTTACGTCGCGTACTTATAGATGAAGGCTATCATATACAACCTAAAGCGGCTCAAATTTTAGTTGATTATCTAGGCACGAGTTTGGGAAAGATTAAGAACGAACTGGAAAAACTTATGATCGTTTTGCCTAAAGGTAGCGAGATCACTCCAGAGGCAATAGAGGAGAACATTGGGATCAGTAAAGACTTCAATAGTTTTGAATTGCGCAAGGCTGTTGGCGAGAGAGATGTTGTGAAAGCGCAACGTATTGCTCAATATTTTACACAAAATCCAAAGGATAATCCGCTAGTGTTGACGATTTCTTCCTTATACGGTTTCTTTAGTAATCTTTTAAAGTATCACGGACTACCGACGAAAGATAAGGGAACGGTAGCCAAAGTACTTGGTGTCAATCCATTTTTTGTTGGAGAATATACCACGGCTGCAAGACACTATCCAATGAAAAAGGTCAGTCAAATTGTGACGCTCCTCCGAGAAGCTGATGTTAAAAGTAAAGGAGTGGGGGCTAGCCAATTTGCAGCGCACGATATCTTGAAGGAAGTGTTGGTGAAGATTATGGGATAAGCCTTAGCTTGGTAACATCCGTACTCTTTTTTTCTAAATACTTTTTCCCTTGCTGATTAGAGAGCATACGAATGGAGTATCGATACTTTCATTGGCCTTCTCAAAATCTTGAATAGCCAAATAATACTCGGTGATGGTGCCATGATATAGATAAGCGCCCTGTTCTAAATCTTTAGGGTGTAGTTGAGAGAGCAATTTCGCGCAAGCAGACAGATCTTTCAATTGCAATTGTACAACAGGCATGTGCAGCAGGTGAATAAGCATAGGTTGGAAGTGATACGGGTTTTTATAGTTCTTCAAAATCGCGTCCCAATGAGTATTTTCAATGGTCTTTGCTTTAAGGTGTTCGGCGGCGATGGCGGTATCTCCCATTTTGATGAGGGAGAAATACCAAAGACTGCGATCCTGAGTTTTTAAATCGATAAGTTCATCGTCTGCGTTGGTTTTAGCATCAATGCTCGCCGAGTGCAAACATATCAACGCAATTAATGCATAGACAATAGGTCTATTGGTGGTTGTATTGCGAATAAGCATCGTACACAATCGAAGTGCTGCGGCGCAGAGTTCTTTGCGAACTAATATATCCTTCCGGTTTGAATGAAAGCCTTCGTTAAAAATGAGTTAGAGTACCTCCAAAACGGTTTCAAGTCGGTTGGGAAGTTTCTTGCCTTCGGGCATTTTAAAAAGGACCGCTTCATGTTGAATAGTTTTTCTCGCACGACGCAGCTTATTTTTATAATTTCTTCTTTGGTTACTAAGGAAGTAGCGATCTCTTTATAGCTAAATCCTGAAACGGTTTTGAGTGCAAAGGAAATACGGTCTTTAGGATACAAGCTTGGATGACAAGCTGTAAAAATCATTCGTAGCTGACTATTAGTAATTTAGGTGTCCAGGAATAATTTGTGCAAGGTGATAGCTTCCGTGGCCGAAGTAATTTGAGGGAGGCGTTCGCGTTCGGCTTTTGAGTTTTCGTAAAAAGGTCTAAAACTCTGCTTTTTTTGCCGACTGTGTTAACAAAGCTTCAGAATTTTTGGGAGCGTGACTACGCCAAGGAATAGACGCTTTGAGAAAGGTGTCTTGGACCGCATCTTCTATAATTTTTAAATGTGTCAAGCCAAAGATTAGGGTTAAGACAGAAGCCATCTTTCCGCAGTGATATCTTCAAAGAGGGTCTATGCCTTCTGTTTCGATATTAGCGATCAAACATCATTATTTCGCGGATCTCAACCGTGCCTCCCAAATCATAATCGGGAAAATCTTGTGCGACTTCCTGTACTTGGTCAATGTCGTTGGCTTCTACGATATAATAACCGCCTACAATTTCTTTCACTTCGGCAGCCGTAAGATCACTGACGGTTCTTTGAGCGCCAGCAACGCGTCTAATATTAGGAGTTAAAGCATGACCACCTCTCAAGATACCCGCGTTTTCCATTTTAGAGCCCCAAGCAAACCATTTGCTCATACGTTCTTCCACTTGTTCTGGGGATAAACCAAGATCGGCGTAGTCGGCACCGATGAAAATCATCATAAATTCTTTCATAGTAGTTGTTTTTAATTATTGAATAGTTACCTCTAATACGAAGCTACTTCCAAAGAAGGGTACAGGAATGACATATTTATTCTATAACTGTTCCATTTTTAATAACTAGCGCGATAGATTGAGTGTTTTCAATCGCTTCGAGTGGGTTTTTATTCAAGAGCACCAAATCGGCTTTTCCACCTACTGCCATGGTGTAGCCCTCTTTCTTTAAGAAGTGACTTCCATTAAAGGTTGAGGTTTGCAAAGCTTCGGCTGGTGTCAATCCAGCGGCCACCATTTGTTTCAATTCATCATGTAGGGAAGTGCCAGGATATACATAGGAATTGTAGGCCCCACCATCAGAACCTGCAAGCAGTGATACCCCCGCTTGTTGTAAGTCGGCTGTCAGTTGGATAAACAATTGCTGCAAGGCTTTGCGATTTTCTTTCGCTTTCGCGGAAGCTGACAATGCCCCATGAACTCTACCTTCATATGTCTTGATAAAGCCAGGTTCTAATTGTTTTAAATAAGGATCTAGATCGTGATTGACCTCGTCCATATAACTCAAAACGTCGCCAATATGAAGCGTAGGAGTCACAGAAACGTTTTGAGCTTTTAAGTGTTCAAATGTTTTCTGAGCCGTAGCCTCATCATAAGTTGTAATTAAAGCTTCCATACTACTCCAAAAGCTGAGTTCGCCACTTTTGACTTTTGCTGTGATTGTGGTTTCCTCGGAGGAACACCCTTTGAGGATATAGTACAAATGCTCAATATTATCAATCCCAGCGTCTACGGTTTCTTCTAGCGAAACCGTAAAAGGCATATGACCCGATGTGATCATGTCTCTGTTTTGCGCTTGTTTGATAATGTTGAGATAGTGAGCTCCACTAAGTGTGCTTTCATAGAGTTTTACGTAATCTACTTCAAGCTGCTGTAAAGAATCTAAGGCCTTAGAAATGTCAACTGTTCTGACAATAGGGAGGGAGCCGGCCCAGCGGGCCTTTGGGCCATCCAGTTTGGGGCCAGAGGTGTAAATGGTAGGACCTAAACGTGTTCCTTTCTGAATTTCTGAATTCCATTGTTGTATTTGTGTAGTGAGATCTCCACCAGCATCGCGAACGGTGGTGATTCCATACTTGATGTATTCCTTTAAAAATTTTTCATTTTGGGCAATGAGAGCATCTCCTCCGCGAAAATGAACATGATTATCCCAAAAGCCAAGCATCAAGAATTTACCACTCCCTTCTATAAATCTATTCGCATCAGGATAGGCTGAGTTTTGTGTGCTTACAATATGTCCTATAGTATCCTTTCTGATGAAAACATTGTTGTTTTTTGTCAATTGCCCATACTCATCAATGGTAGTGACATTTCCAATATGCAGGTCAAAAATATTTTCAGACTTTTCTTCTTTACAACTTAGCAGCATTAGAAGCAGGGCGATAGGAATAAGGCGGTGTATTTTCAATGGTTTATTTTTTAGTGTTTTTTGTTTTCCGGACTATGTATCAAGTCTCTTTATTAACTTCACATCACTTGAATATTTCTCAATATTACGAGAGAGTGCAATGTTCATATGCCCTTCGCCGTTCGAACCGAGTTCCATGCAAAAGAGTTCGTTAAATGGTTACTTTTTTCTCATATTTACATAGTAATCTAATCCAATTTCGACAGATTTGGCTTTCCGTCCAACCTTTTCAGTTTGCCAGGTAGTGGTAGGGGTAATTCGCTTCTGTTCGCCATCAATCTCAATGTCTAAAGGCATTTCAAAACCAGCAATTACATCGGCATAGCGATAGCTGAGTTTTCCTTTTTCCAGCTTATAATCAAGCGTTGGGATTTTAGTCTCACGTAAATATTGATTGAAAAAAGAGGTGAGATCTACATTGAGCTTACGCGAAATATAGTCTTCCACCGTCTGCGTAGTCACGGTCTGGTGGTAAAACTCTTTGTTGAGTCCGCGAAGGGTCTCTCTCCACAAGGCATCATCATTTGCGATGGTCCGAATCATATGGAGGATATTGGCGCCTTTGTAGTACATATCACTGCTTCCACGTTTATTTACATTATACGCACCAATAATGGGGCTATCATTTTGAACTAGCTTTCTAGTACCTAGAACATACTCTCTAGCGGCTTCTTTCCCAAAGTGGTAATCGAGATACAAGCCTTCAGAGTAGGCAGTAAACCCTTCATGTATCCACATGTCTGCGGCATCCTTGTTTGTGATATTGTTTGCAAACCACTCATGTCCCGCTTCATGAATAATAATAAAATCGAACTTTAATCCCCAGCCGGTACCTGAGAGATCTCGACCTAAATATCCATTTTTGAAACGATTGCCGTAGGTGACAGAACTTTGATGTTCCATACCTAAATAAGGCACCTGCACCAACTTAAAGCTATCTTCATAAAATGGGTAGGGACCAAACCAGTGTTCAAAAGCTTTGATCATCATAGGGGCTTGTTTGAACTGCTCTTTGGCTTGTTTCAGGTCCTCGCGGAGTACCCAGTAGTCCATATCAAGGACTCCTTTTTCGCCTACTATGACCTCACTAAAGTTGACATAATCCCCAATATTGATATTTATGCCATAATTATTAATTGGGTTACGAACTTCCCAGTGATAGGTTTTGGTGGTTTTTGTACTATCTACGCTCACTAAACGTCCATTTGAGACATCTACCAAGTCTACGGGCACTGTAACATGGATATTCAAACTATCTACTTCGTCTTCCGGGTGATCTCGGTTAGGCCACCAGATGCTAGCGCCAATACCTTGATTGGCTGTAGCGATTAGATGTTTTCCATTGACATCTTTTTTCCATACCCAGCCACCGTCCCATGGTGCATTTACAGCTTCTCTTGGCACTCCTTCAAATCCTATGGTTACTTTTTTTACGGTTCCCTTGGTTTGAGGGGCTTTGAGTTCGATAAAGTGAGCACTGCCTTCAGAGCGTATTTTTAATGTATTTCCATCCTGCATTACCGACGTAATCTCCATAGGTGCTTGCAAGTCAATTTGCAGTTCGTTAGTCCCTTCTTCTAAAACCGTATAGCTAATTATATTGGTACCAATAATGGTTTTCATTTCTGTTAGCACTTCAACACTCAAGTCATAATGACCTAGCTCCCACCAGGCACGCTGGGGGGTAATACTTCCGCGTAAGGAATCCTGGCGACTAAAGTTTTGAGAAAAAATACTTGTCGTAGCAAGTAAGAATAAGATAAAGGTATGTAGGTATTTCATAGAACATTTTAAATAATAATCAAATCTCAAAAATATTTGAAACCAGTGATTTACTTCCTAATAATTGTATTTGGAAATGTCACAGGGCTTTCATGTCCGTCTTTTCCAACGGCAGCCACTCCAAAGAAGAAATTATCAACTACAATGCCATTTAAGGTATATTCAGTGACATTACCCACAAGTCGGGCGTTATCCCAGGTAGGGCTTGTAGTATCTCTCCAATAAATTTTATAGGCCACTGCTCCGTCTACCGCATCCCATTTAAATTTTGCACTCGGTTGTACGATCCCTCCAATACCAACATTTTTTGGTGCAGGTGGTGCCCAAGCTATATTGGCTAGATTGATTGCATTTACTGCAGTTAGTTTGGCTGCATAGTCAAAGTTGACATGTTCAAAAGTATCTCCATAGTTGATCCCCTTTTCCGTTCGGATATCTTGATGTTGTTGGGTGTAATTCTCATGTGCTTCCATAATACGAATTCCTGCAAATCCAGCGTCATTGAACGGACGGTGATGTCCGCCACGGCCAAAACGATCTAAACGATACACCATCATGGGGTTCATTTCCGGCATATAGGTTTTTACATTATTATGAATGTAACGTGCGAGCTGGCGAGAAATCCCATCCACTTCTCCTCCATAGAATCGCCTAGCGTTCCGTTGACGCTCCGTTTCGGTAGGAGGGACTGGTTCTGAAAAAATACGGAACGTACGATTGTCAATCACACCATCAACACCGCTAATGTTTCCGATCATGTCATTGTTGAATATGCCTATGATTTCCCAATTTTTCGCTTTCGCGAAAGCAGCCAGTCCTTTTCCACCAAAAAGCCCTTGTTCTTCGCCGGAAAGGCCAACATATATGATGCTATTTTCAAATTTATATTTCGATAGGACACGAGCGGCTTCAATGGTTCCTGCCATTCCACTTGCATTGTCATTGGCTCCCGGAGCATTTTCTGTGGCGTTGTTTGGATCGGAAATACGACTGTCAATATCACCACTCATAAGAATGTAGCGATTTGGGTATTTCGTACCCCGCTGAATCGCAACGACATTCACCACCTCTACGTCTTTAGTAATGCGGCCATTGGCACCTTTTTCTACAAGGTCTTTCTGATAAAATACTTCTAAACATCCACTGCACTCTTGAGAAGTTTTCTCAAAAGCAGCTTTAATCCAACGTCTCGCGGCACCAATACCTCTGGTTGTTGAAACCGTATCACTCAAGGTGTGTCTAGTACCAAAATCAGCCAGGGTTTTTACATCTTTTTTTATACGATCAGGAGAGACCGCATCTATAATATCATAGATACGTGTATCCGTTTGTGCCGATAGTGTTGGGAGCGACCAAAAGCTAAAAAAGGAGAGCACTAAAAATAAGGTATACTTGCGAGGGTCAGTCAACTGTTTCATTTTTTGGTATTTTCGGTAAAAACAAAGTGTCTGTTTGCAAGTACCCGGTTTATATAGTTTTAGTATTAAATGTTGTATCGAAATTTCGCGAAAACGGAAAAGAAATCGTCAACAAGGTACTTAAAAATTCTTCCTAGTTAAGGGACCTTTTAAAGAGGTAGATATGGATATGATTGTATGGTTAAATAATTATTCCTTGAGCACAATCGTTCCAAAAATTCCAGCATCAATCCATCCACGATTTTTATCTTCTCCTGCTACCGCTACCGAACCAATAAAGTTTTCACGTTCCTTGCTAGTATCGTTGTCACAATAAGCCAAGGCAAAGCCCATTTTTTGGCCTATGGATAAAATCTTAGGGTCATTGACTCCACCATCTTTAAAAGTATCTTCATGGACAAGAATAGCACATTCCCATAGTGTGGTATTTCCTTCTGTGATATGTCGCGAACGTACATGACTATTGTAGAGTGTAGGGATTTCGCCAGGAGCGATATCCACTACATTTCCATCTAAGGCTACATGGTAGGCAAAAGCATTGTGGGTAAATTGATGTCCGCCACCGGAATTATCGGCGTCAATAAATATTTCTAAACAATCGTCATCCCACCACAATTTGAGCGGATCATCGTGTTGATCATAGATAGTGTCATCTTGAATCTCGGCAATGAGATAGAGGGCTTCTGGAGTCCATACAAGTTTATAGCGTCCTTGAAAATCTTCAGGAGTATATGCGTCTCCTAGCCATCGTTGATCCAGAGGGCTCCATGCAACGGACTCCCATGCAGGATCATTATCCACACCATCAATGTGGGGCGCAATTATAGCTTTACGCACCGCTCGAAGCTGGTGATCGGTTTTAGGGGCGAAGGTTTCTTGCACGGTTATAGCGGCCCCTGCTTTTTGGTGTTCACCTGATTTGCAACTGAATAAAAGGAGTGATAGTGCGAGGAATGCATGGGATAATTTCATGAAATGCTACGATGTATTACTGTTTAATAATTCTTTTTGAAACGATTCAAAGCATCGTTTCTATTGTTATATCCGACTTACAAAAAGGTCACTTTTGATATTTTTCCATGGGTGACTTCGTATACGGCCACTGCGCTAAAATGAGTGTCATTTGCGGTGATATATCCTTGGTCAATCACTTTGTTGCCTATGACAATACGGTTCTTAATTTCGCAGTGTAAATCTTTGGTGTTTTTAAAATAGCCAGCATAACCTTCACGCATCGCTATTTGTCCTTCAGAGCTCAGTTCAGAGGGATGGTTGTACAATTTAATATCGTCAGAATAGGTATTCATGAACGCATCAATGTCTCTTGCATTGTACGCGTCGAGTTGCTTTTGGACAATTTGCTCGGTTATTTCTTCTTCTTGTGATTTTCCATTTGCAGGAATAAATGTCATGCTCGTTATTTTCCCAGAAGCTACTTCAAAGATCGTAGCATGTCGCTGTTTCTTTCCGTCGGCGGCACTTATTTCTTCGTAGATGACTTTGTTCCCAGAGATCATTCGTTTTACAACTTCAACTTTGAGATTATTTGTTCTATCAAAAAAATTGTTATAATCCTTTTTTAATTGGTCAAGGCCTTTATAACGTACTTGCTCTGGATAATTTTGAATGACCACATTGTTTGAGAAACAATTGAAATAGGCAGGTCGGTCTTCTGCGTTGAAGGCAGCTATATGTTTTTGCACGATAACATCAGGCGAAACTTCAGAGACTATAGCTATTTGCGTGCTGATACTATTGGTGGCCACGCGACTGATATTCCAAATATTGGGATCGGTAAATGTCTTAAGTCGGATCCAACGATTATCTGTTTTAGCATCGAATTTCAAAAGGTAATTCTTGTTGCTTAAAACAATCGAACCGTCGATAAGCCAACAATAATCTTCACTTTCTTTTCCAATACTAATAATTTTTTTAGTGGCGCCAGAAAGTGGGTTTATGGATTTTATTTCCCAGTCATCTGTTTCTTTGCTTACATAACTTATGCGTTGTGTATTGGGAATATTGTGCAGGGAGCGACCGATATTTTTTTGTAGTGTAACGTTTGTACCATCTTTAAGGTTTGAACGAACTAGATTGAGATCGCCGTCTGCCAAGACCGCTGAAAGGATGATGTGATCATTGAACCATACATGATACCCAATAACAAGATCTTTTATGAGTAGTTCAGAGTTCCCAGACTCAAAATCATAGCGATATAAGCGTTGTAATCCATTTGTATCCAGTCGAATCGCTGAAACTGCCTTTTGATCCGGGATTTTAATGGGTGAGTACTCACTACCAAAGCCTGTGTCATTGATCCAAGTTATTTCTGAATCTCGCACATTGTAGGCAGCAATATCCGTTTGGCCGTTTCGCGTGCTTGCAAACAAAACTTGGTTGTCATTATAAAAGGAAGGCTGGTTATTATAGCCTTTATTATTAGAGATATTCCGTTGATTGCTTAGCTGAGTGCCGCTGCTATCTGTAGTGAGATCAAAAAGATATACTCCAGTATCGGACTGACCATATAGGGTAATACCGCAAAGCATGAGATAGGCAAGAAGTAGTCGCATGTTTTTTTTTACTAAAGATAAGTATCCTCATGCTTTCGCGAAAGCGTGCGTACTCAAAACCACATCGCATGATTGAAACTTGATATGTGCTAACGGCTTGGTGTCAAAGGGTAAACGCTATTTATCCTAGCTTTTCCTTTAAATACTGACCTGTCAGTGATTTTTTGCTTTTGGCTACTTCTTCAGGAGTTCCAGATGCGACAACGGTTCCACCATATTTTCCGCCGCCAGGTCCCATATCAATAATATAATCGGCGCATTTAACGAGATCCATATTGTGTTCAACAACGACGATGCTATGTCCTTTGGTAATCAGAGCTTCAAAAGAAGCTAGTAGTTTCTTAATATCATGAAAGTGAAGACCTGTGGTTGGTTCATCAAAAATGAATAAGGCTTTTTCTTTGGTGGTTCCTTTGACTAAAAAGGATGCCAGCTTGATGCGTTGCGCTTCACCGCCAGAAAGGGTAGAGGAGCTCTGCCCTAAGGTGACATACCCTAGACCTACATCTTGAAGCGGTTTAAGCTTGCGGGTGATTTTTGATTCATTATGCTCACTAAAAAATGCAACAGCATCGTCAATGGTCATATTGAGAATATTATCAATATTCTTATCGTTGAAAGTGACTTCTAAAACCTCTTTCTTAAAGCGTTTTCCTTTGCAAGTTTCGCACTCTAAATGCACATCTGCCATAAACTGCATTTCGATGGTTACTTCGCCTTCTCCCTTACAGGTCTCGCAGCGTCCCCCGTCTACATTAAAGGAAAAATGCTTGGTTTTATACGATCTAATTTTACTCAGTTTCTGACTTTCGTAGAGCTTTCTAATATCATCATATGCCTTGATATAGGTCACAGGATTGGACCTTGACGATCGCCCAATAGGATTTTGATCTACAAATTCAACCGTTTTGATATTTTCAAATTTCCCAGTTATCTCTGTGAATTGTCCAGCCTTTTGGCCATAGCCACCTACCGCTTTTAGGATAGCGGGGTAGAGTAGTTTTTTAACTAATGTACTTTTGCCACTTCCCGAGACACCAGTGACAGCGGTAAATGCTCCCAAAGGAAATCGTACATCTAAATTTTGCAGATTATTTTCACGAGCCCCAATAATGTCAATATAGAAACCAGTGCTGCGTCTTTCTTTAGGTACGGCAATTTCTAAGGTGCCATTAAGATAGCCAGCAGTTAAGGAATCACTCTTGAGTATTTCTGCAAAGTTTCCAATGGCAACCACATGTCCGCCTAAGGTTCCTGCTTCTGGTCCAATATCAATAATCTCATCGGCGGCTTTCATAATATCTTCATCATGCTCCACAACAATTACAGTATTCCCTAGATCCCTCAAGGATTTTAATACTTCAATCAGTTTCTCCGTATCCTTAGGGTGCAGTCCAATACTAGGTTCGTCCAAGATATACATGGAACCGA
>JBLHXM010000079.1:0-15778 GCA_047630395.1 Dokdonia sp. | reverse complement strand
AATGTAAATTGTGAATCTATTCACCAAGAAATAACAGATATCATCGATGTGCAGAAGGTGCCTAAGGAGACTATAGCGTTTGCGCCGAAGGTTCTTGCCAAGGCAAGTTTTGGTTTTGGAGATGTAAATTGTTGTATGATTTTTAAAAAATACGAAGAATAACCTCTATAATTATTTTTTTAATTATTTTCGGCCCACACTAAACGAAACAAATGGATAAACATTACGAAGATTTAAGAGGTATTATCAAAATATACTTACCAGAAGATGTTTCCGTTGAATCGATTACTCAACAAAGTCATCTGATTAATGAATTAAACATCAATTCTGCAAACCTTGTGGATGTAGTCTTAGATATTGAAGATCATTTTGACATTACTATAGAGGATGAGGAGATTGAAAAAATGGATACTGTAGAAAGCGCCTTGCATTTAATAGGAGCTAAAGTGGCCTAAAAATTTCTTAATCAGTATTATAATCCGTCACGAATAATTCTATTTGTGACGGATTTTTTATGTCGTACGCGTTCCTAGTATACAATTATCATTTTTAGATGTATATTATTTTCCGATATTAATTTACCTCTATATAGACATGTACCCGACGAAAAATTACCACTTAAATTATTGATTTTAAATATTTTATGATTTTTTTCGTATATTTTATTATTCGATAATTTATGTGTTCCAAAAGTAAACTATTATCGGCAAACACCTTTTTAGTTGTCTACTCCCCAACAATGGTTACCTTTAATTCACTAAAAGTCAACAACCATGCAACATTTCAAACGCCTTTTATTTCTGATTTCTTTGGTCTGTTTCATACAAGTGTCGATAGCAGATCCGACCCTCGATCTCAAAGCGGCTTCGTTTGATGAATTGGAGCAGTCTGAGATTTTTGAAAAGAAAGCGATGGCGGCAGCCAAGGTTGGTGATGCAGATGGGGTTGTTGAAAACCTAGAATTTTATATAAAGAGCACCGGTGATTTTACGCTCATTGAGAATAGTGCTTTTGAAACGGTAAACCGAACGGAAGCATTTAAACAGCTGAAGGATAAATACCTCCTAAAGTTTAGGATGAGTACGTTCTTCTATTTATATGTAGGATTGATTGGTTTTTTTATCGCATTAGTTCTCAATGTTCGGAAACGGACAGACAATACAGCAAACGCTTTGATTAGTGCTTTTGTATTTATGCACTCTTTCTTTTTAATTCATATTAGTTTGTACCTGACAAATTATACGTACTCGGCACCACATACTTTATCCATGTCGACCATTTTTAGTTTTCTCTACGGGCCTATCCTATATTTCTACTTTAAGAGAATTACTGAGAACTACTCATTTAAACGATCAGATTTACTGCATTTACTCCCTACAGTAGGACTCATAATTATATTCATGCCTATTTATTCATTATCAGCGGAAGAAAAATTGATGATTATGTTGGGTGCTGGAGAATATGAAAGTCACCCTTACTTACAGCCCGTAACTATTATTAAATTGGTTTCCTTATTTATATATGGATATCTAACCTTACAGCTGTATCGTAAAAACACAAAAAAAGTTGCTGGTAAATATCCACAGAAAGTTCGTTTACAACGCACCATAATGGGGATGCAAGGTGTTTATGCTGGTTCCTATGCCGTATATGCTTTTTTGATTTTCAATTTTACCTTTACTGGAATTTTGTTTCATGGACAGTTAATAACTATGACCGCTATTGTACTTTACATAGGCTATATCGCATATGCAAACCCCAAAGTTTTGGTTGGAATACAGAATATTGCCAAAAAAGTCGTGGGCAAATATCAAAATTCTGGATTGACTCCAAGCTTTTCCGTAGAACTTAAAGTAGCATTAGAATCTTTGATGCTTACTGAAAAACTGTACCGTCAGAATAGCTTAAAACTGGAAGATGTTGCTGAACGTTTAGGAACCACTCGTCACAATACTTCTCAGGTAATCAATGAACATTTTGGGCTTAACTTCTTTGAGCTGGTAAATAAGTACAGGGTAGAAGAGGCGATGGAACTTTTAAAAGACAATACGGGCAATCGTAATATTATAGATGTAGCCTATGAAGTGGGGTATAATAATAAAGTGACTTTCAATAAGTCTTTCAAGCGTTTTGCTCAATTAACTCCAAGCCAGTTTATGAAATTACAGGCTGCTGGCTAGCCCCTCTGTAACATTTTGATTGATATTCAGACCTATAGGTATATCAATCAATCAAAAAACGTATATCATGAGAGCAGATCGACGATTACTTACCCTTACACACCTTAGTCAATTATTATGTTTCGTCTCCGGTATTGGAGGATTTGTAGTGCCACTCATAGTGTGGCTTACCCAGAAAGATAGTGTACAGGCTCTAGATGAGCATGGGAAAAGTATTTTAAACTTTCAGATCACTACCTTTTTACTTACCCTACTTTGCGTGCCTCTTGTTTTTTTGTTTGGACTCGGACTTGTTGGGTTATTTGTGCTCTCTCTGTTCTTGCTTATATTTCCAGTGATTAATGCTGTTAAAGCGAGCAATGGCAAGCCTCCATATTATCCATTATCACTTCGTATTCTGAAATAAACTAAGGAGTTATCTTATAGTTGTCGTAGCTATAAGTGGCTCTTAGGTATAATTTTTCTTTCTGAGCATTGGTGCGATAACTAGTACGCTTTCGCGAAAGCGTGAACCCTTCTACAACCGCCATGGCGTCATTGACAACCAAACTATAATGGTCACTGGTTTGTACCCAATACCCGAGCCAATGCATAGTGTCTTCTGAGTAATAAAGCAGCCAAACATCTTCCGAATTTTTGAAAGTAGCTTTGAGTTCATGAGCATTCGTGCCTTCAAAGGGTTGCATACCTTGGTAGGATAAAGTAGCACTTGGAGTATCGAGTGTATACGGTAACCCCAAAACAAAGGTAGCCGCATTGAGTTTATTGTTTAGTGCCTGCTGGGTTATTGTACTGTCTATCTTTCCGTTTATTGACTGAAAGAGTACGTCATTTTTCTGTGTCAACGTAAAGGTAGTATCCTCTATTTTCCATTGAATAATGCGTTGGGTATCTTTAGAAAAATCATATGCATGTAATTCATTTCTATCTATTTCTATGTGCCCTGTACTATCGAGTAATTGAAACTTCTTTGAAAAAGAGATTTTTTGCAATGCATTCCAGTTATCTGTTCCACCGCTGTGTTCCGTTATGGCTTTCATAAAGCTTGTCGTTGTGTATTCTATTGGTCTGTCGGGTAGTAGATACCCTATGAATTGCCAGGCGATGATACCAAGGACAAGAGCTCCTATGGCGTATTGTAGTAGGTCATTTCGCTTCTTTGTCGTCATTATAGAGGTGTATTTTGAGGTAGAAGGTACAAATTCGTCCGAAATTGCTTTATAATCTACGATTGATGCCTTAGTCTCAAGTTGATATTTGTGCAATGTAGGTGTTATGTATATACTTTAGTTGTCACTTCTATGGTGATTATCTTGTGCTTCTAGAGAACAGCTGTCTCAGGATGTTTTAGGCTTTAGATTCGTTTCCAGTCTTTAAAAAACAATCAACAGTTCCCAATTAAAATTGTTAATTACTTCTTTTTTCATCCGTTTCAAAAGCGCTTGTGAAGCCTTATATTAGCCACTCTACGCAATTTTATGACGGAAGAAACACAATATAACGAAGACAATATACGCTCGCTCGATTGGAAGGAACATATTCGAATGCGACCTGGGATGTATATTGGGAAATTAGGCGATGGTTCCAGTGCAGATGACGGCATCTATATTCTTGTAAAAGAAGTCCTCGATAATTGTATCGATGAGTTTGTCATGGGGGCCGGGAAAACCATAGAAATTTCCATTCAAGGAGAGAAAGTGATTGTGCGTGACTACGGGCGTGGCATTCCGCTTGGTAAAGTTGTTGACGTTGTTTCCAAAATGAACACAGGGGGAAAGTACGATTCCCGTGCATTTAAGAAATCAGTTGGATTGAATGGAGTAGGTACGAAGGCAGTTAATGCCCTGTCAAGTTTCTTTCGTGTGGAATCAACGCGTGATGGGAAATCGGCTTCTGCCGAGTTTGAACGTGGTGTATTACTACATCAAGATTTATTAGAGGAAACCTCTCGTCGAAGAGGGACAAAAGTGTCTTTCATTCCTGATGAACAAATATTTAAACATTTAAAGTACCGTTCTGAATATGTGGAACGACTCATAAAGAATTATGTCTATCTCAATCCTGGATTAACCATTATTTTCAATGGAGAGAAGTTCTTTTCAGAAAATGGATTGAAAGATCTCTTGTCGGAAAGTATTGGAGAAGGAGATCGCTTGTATGAGATCATCCATATCAAAGGGGAAGATATTGAAGTAGCCATAACCCATAGTAAAACCCAATATTCGGAAGAGTATCATTCTTTCGTAAACGGTCAAAACACAACACAAGGGGGGACTCATCAAGCTGCTTTTCGTGAAAGCATCGTAAAAACCATTCGTGAATTTTACGGAAAGAATTATGAAGCTTCCGATGTGCGAAAATCCATCGTTTCGGCGATTAGTATCAAAGTGATGGAACCCATTTTTGAATCACAGACAAAAACAAAATTAGGAAGTACAGATATGGGAGGAGAACTTCCTACAGTGCGCACTCATATCAACGATTTCTTAAAAACAAGCCTAGATAACTTTTTGCATAAGAATCCAGGGCATGCAGATGCTTTGCAGCGAAAAATTTTACAGGCAGAACGCGAGCGCAAAGATTTATCTGGCATCCGGAAATTAGCGCGCGACCGAGCCAAGAAATCGAACTTACACAATAAGAAACTTCGTGATTGTCGGATACATCTTACCGATAGTAAAAAGGAACGAAATTTAGAATCTACCTTGTTTATTACAGAGGGAGATTCGGCAAGTGGATCCATAACAAAGTCTCGCGATGTCAATACACAGGCAGTCTTTAGTTTGAAAGGAAAGCCCTTGAATAGTTATGGATTGACGAAAAAGATCGTTTACGAGAATGAAGAATTTAACCTGCTTCAAGCGGCTCTAAATATTGAAGAGTCTATTGAAGACCTGCGGTATAATAATATCGTGATTGCGACCGATGCCGATGTAGATGGAATGCACATCCGACTGTTATTGATCACCTTCTTTTTGCAATTCTTCCCAGAATTGATCAAGGAAGGCCATCTATACATTCTTGAAACACCATTGTTTCGAGTGCGTAATAAAAAGGAAACGATCTATTGTTATAGCGAACAAGAGCGACAAAATGCCATGGTCAAACTGGGTGCAAAGCCAGAAATCACCCGATTTAAAGGATTGGGCGAAATCTCTCCAGACGAATTTCAATTCTTTATTGGTGAAGACATTCGTTTGGCTCCAGTCATGCTTGATAAAGCCTTGATGATTGAGGACTTACTCTCTTTCTATATGGGGAAAAATACTCCAGACCGTCAGAAGTTTATTATTGAGAACCTGAAGGTAGAATTAGATAGAGTGGAAGAGTTATAAGGAATATGGCCTACTAGCGGTCCATGCAAGAGAGAATTAAAATTGTTAACTTCCTACGGAAGCCATTATGAGTGAAGATATAAACGACCCAAACGAAGAAGAAATTACTCCAGAACTTTCTATTGAAGAGGGAGGGGGCGACGGCAGTGGTGAAACCATTACTCGGGTAACCGGGATGTTTAAAGATTGGTTTCTAGATTATGCGTCGTATGTAATTTTGGAACGCGCGGTGCCGGCCATTGAAGATGGTTTCAAACCTGTGCAACGCCGTATTATGCACGCGCTAAAGGAATTGGATGATGGACGCTATAATAAAGTAGCAAATGTAGTAGGGCATACGATGCAATATCATCCACATGGTGATGCGAGTATAGGTGATGCCATGGTGCAAATAGGTCAAAAAGACTTATTGATAGATACTCAGGGGAACTGGGGAAATATTCTTACGGGTGACAGAGCCGCCGCATCTCGTTATATTGAAGCGCGCTTATCCAAGTTTGCCTTAGATGTAGTCTACAATTCAAAAATTACCGAATGGCAAGCGTCTTATGACGGTCGTAAAAAAGAGCCCATTAACCTTCCTGTAATGTTTCCTTTATTGCTGGCACAAGGCGCCGAAGGTATTGCGGTGGGTTTGAGTACAAAAGTGCTTCCACATAACTTTATTGAACTCATAGACGCGTCTATTAAGCATCTCAAAGAGAAACGTTTTACCATATTTCCAGATTTTACAACAGCAGGTATTGCCGATTTCTCCAACTATAATGATGGTTTGCGTGGAGGGAAAGTGCGTATCCGTGCGCGTATGAGTCAACTGGATAAAAATACACTCGTGATTACCGAGGTCCCTTTTGGACAAACAACAGGATCGCTTATTGACTCAATCTTGAAAGCCAATGACAAAGGGAAAATTAAGGTTAAAAAGATTGAAGACAATACGGCTGCTCAGGTAGAAATCTTAGTGCATTTACCGTCAGGGATTTCGCCAGATAAAACCATTGATGCCTTATTTGCATTCACCAATTGTGAAACTTCGATCTCTCCCTTAGGTTGTGTGATTGAAAATAATAGTCCGCTCTTTGTGGGGGTTACAGAAATGCTACGACGGTCAACAGATCGTACCAAGGAGCTATTGAAAAACGAATTGGAAATTCAGCTCTGGGAATTTGAAAATCAATGGCACTATGCTTCATTAGAGCGTATTTTTATTGAAAATCGTATTTATCGTGATATTGAAGAAGAGGAAACTTGGGATGGTGTTATTGCTGCTATTGCTAAAGGACTTAAACCTCACACGGGACATTTAAAACGCCCAGTGACAGTAGAGGATATCACCCGTCTGACAGAAATTCGAATCAAACGTATCTCGAAATTTGATATCGATAAAGCACAACAAAAAATTGATGCTCTTGAAGATCAGATTGCGGAAGTGAAACATCACTTGAATAATCTAGTGCAGTATGCGATCGACTATTTCACACGTCTTAAAAAGGAGTATGGGGCTGGGAAGGAACGGAAGACTGAAATTAGAACGTTTGATGATATTCAAGCTACAAAGGTGGTTTTACGCAACACCAAGTTATATGTGAATCGTGCCGAAGGTTTTGTTGGAACTTCTTTAAAAAGAGACGAGTACGTAACTGATTGTTCAGATATAGATGACATAATAGTCTTCACTAAAGAAGGAAAAGTGATGGTTACAAAAGTCGACGCCAAAACCTTTATAGGAAAAGATATTATTCATGTGGCGGTATTTAAGAAAAAAGACGTCCGGACTACGTATAACCTAATGTATCGAGACGGGACGGGAGGAGCGACCTATGTTAAGCGATTCAATGTTACGTCTGTAACCAGAGATAAGGAATATGATTTAACGACAGGAAAGAAGGGATCTTTTGTCTTTTATTTCACAGCAAATCCCAATGGAGAAGCAGAGGTCGTAAATGTATTTCTAAGAGCTGTTGGCCAAGTTAAAAAGTTACGCTTTGATCTTGATTTTGCAGATTTGATGATTAAAGGGCGCGGCTCAAAAGGAAATATAGTCACCAAGCATTCGGTGAAATCTGTTGAATTAAAAGAGAAAGGTCTTTCTACCTTAAAGCCACGTAAGATTTGGTTTGATGATACCGTTCAGCGTCTGAATGTTGATGGGCGTGGAGATTTGATTGGTGAGTTTAGCTCAGACGATCGTTTACTCGTGATTAATCAGCATGGAAATGTACGTACGATCATTCCAGATGTGACGGCACACTTCGAAGACGAAATGATCATTCTTGAAAAATGGATTCCAAACAAACCAATTTCAGCTATTTATTGGGATGGTGATAAAGAGCGTTACTACGGAAAACGTTTCCTTATCGAAAATCCAGAAAAGGATGAAGTGTTTATTTCAGAACATGAAAGTAGTCAACTAGAAATAGTGTCTACTGAATATCGTCCCGTAGCAGAAATGGTATTTTATAAAGAAAGGGGTAAGGATCAAAAGGAGAACGAAAGTGTTTCCATGGAAGAATTTATTTCTGTGAAAGGGGTAAAAGCCCAAGGAAATCAGTTTTATGCGGTAAAACTGAAGCAAATAAATTGGCTTGAGTCATTGCCTTATGAAGCTCCTGTGGCCGTTCCCAAAGAGGAATTAGAAGTTATTGATGACATTACAGTTACTAATGAATCAAAATCTGCTGCGGAAACAAATGTACCTATGAAATCTTCGAATGATGATTCTGAACCTCCAAAGCTTGATGAGGAAGGACAGGCTCTTTTGTTTTAAATTTCAATAGCTGCGAAGGGGTTTAGTTGCTTTTAGTGCACCTAATTTTATGGTATCTTTAAAATAAAAAATTGAAGGGGTGTTATCTTTTGCTAGTCTTACTTTTATCTTGCTTTTTTGGTGGGGACATGACCGCTTTCGCGAAAGCGGAATGTTATAATATTCCAATCCATGAAATAGAAGCCCCGCTAGAAAACGCTTTAAAGTTGGTGCCTTGCTCTCCTTTAGAGGTTCCTTTGAATGGAGCAACAAATGTAACTGTAGAAACTGAAATTCGATGGGAGCCAACCGCTGCCAATTTTGGATATGTAATCACCATTGGAACTACGCCAGGCGGGAATGAAATTGTGCCTTCCACAGGAGTAGGCGCTGCATTTTTTACTCCTCCAACAGGATTACCAGAGAACACCATGATCTATGTGACCATTGAAGTTCGCGATTCTTCTTCCACAACCGTTGTTTGTGATGGGCAAAGCTTTACGACAGCACCGATCACACAGGCTCCAGGCTGTACAGATTTGATTCAACCATTCCACATGGAAATGGATGTTGCGGTAGATGTACTTTTTCAGTGGAATTATGCACCGCGCGCGACCAATTATATCCTTCAGATTGGAACAGCACCGGGGCTTTCGGATGTGTTCAATATCGATACAGCGAGCAATGCACTTAGTTTAAACCTGCCTTCTGATTTGCTAAATGGTACTAGCTATTATGCGCGTGTAATCGCTGAAAATGGTGTCGGAATGGTTACTGGCTGTCAAGAAACTATGTTTACCACTGTGTTCTTGGACACTGACGCTCCGATGTGTAGCCAACTTATAACACCCGCTGATGGGGCGACAGGTGTTGCTTTTACACCTTTACTAATGTGGGAAGCCGTTGCCAATGCCGACGGATATTTGATAACTATTGGCACGCGCCCCGATAATGCCGATGTATTGGATAACACCAACTTAGGGGATGTTACTTCAACCTTAGTTTTGGATTTTGATCCGGGTATTGAATATTTTGTAAGGATTACCCCTTTTAATTCTTTTGGCCCAGCGATGGGCTGTGCTCAAACTAGTTTTACAACAGCCTTGGGCTGTGGACCCTATTTAGATCCGGTAAACGGGACAGTGGTAGACTTGAACCCTGTAATTGATTTGGAAGACGAATACATTTTATGCACCAACGATATTCCTCTTTCACTGCGTTATAATGGAGAAGGAACGGAATTTTTATGGAGTCAATTGACAGATACTGCTGCGGTGCCTCTCAGTGAAGAGCGAGAGGTGGAAATAATAGCAGGAGGGAACTATCGTTTAGATGTGATTAACGATATAGAAATTGGAGTTAATAATTTCTTGATGTGTGAATCATCACATGAATTCGTTGTTGTAACCTCTGAAGCGGCCACAATTACAAGCGTTGATATTCGCAATCAAGGCTTTAACTTCCGTCTAGAGGTTAGTATTGAAGGAAGCAGCGAGTATGAATTTGCTATCAATAATCCGGAGGGTCCCTATCAGGATAACAATGTGTTTAATAATATCAATTTAACGGATGATACGGTCTATGTGCGGGATAAATTTGGTTGTGGTATTGTATCACAACGTATTTTAAGAGACCGTGGCTTTCCCAAGTATTTTACACCGAACAATGATGGTATTAATGATTATTGGCAGGTGAGGGGCATACGTGTAAATGGGGAAGTGGTTACGCGAATTCAAGTTTTTGATCGATTTGGAAAGCAAATGGCCGATTTTAATGCTAAAAGTTCTGGTTGGGACGGCACTTATGGAGGGAAGCCATTATTTGATGGCGGCTATTGGTACAAAGCGTTTACAACGTCTAGTGTAGTTTTTACGGGTTATTTCGCATTGCGGAAATAAAATTGATTTTGCGGCTATTGGAATCATGATTCACTCGAAACCAAGCACATATATTGGGACTCTTTATTTTTATATTTTTTTTGCATTATTAGTGCTTTTTCTTTTGGTTTGTAGGATATGAAACTATAACTTTGCATCCGCTTTGTAAAAGGAAGTTCATTACATACTGGAGAGGTGCCTGAGTGGCCGAAAGGAACGGTTTGCTAAATCGTCGTAGGTGGCAACACTTACCCAGGGTTCGAATCCCTGTCTCTCCGCAATTGATTTATAGATAACTATTCGGGGTGTAGCGTAGCCCGGTTATCGCGCCTCGTTTGGGACGAGGAGGCCGCAGGTTCGAATCCTGCCACCCCGACAATTTAACAAGAGTTACGGGCTCTTAGCTCAGCTGGATAGAGCACCTCCCTTCTAAGGAGGCGGTCATAGGTTCGAATCCTATAGGGCTCACGAGAATCCTCACCATTTGGTGGGGATTTTTTGTTTCTACGAGGTTCCCTTGAGATCTAATATAATTGTAGTAATTTTCTGTGTAGGGTAGGATTCCTTCGGTTTAAGTTGTTTTAACCTATGAGGATTCCTATGTTTCCATTGACGGCGCTAGGACACCTTTTAAACCTGACTGACTACATGTATTGTTTTGCTTGTGAATGTTAAACAATCTATACAAAGGAAAACTCTCTTGATCTATGAAAAGACTACTACTTCTGTTATCGTTTTTTTGTTTTAGTATTTCTTATGCACAAATCACTGTAGATAATTCATTTACTACACTAGCCCAAGTGACAACACTTTTGGAAGATGTATTAATTGGCAGTAGTTCTGCCTGTGCTACCATAAGTAATGTTACGAAAAGGACAGGCTTAAATACGGATCCAGATCATGAAGGTGTATTGACAGCTCCCGTAAATGGAATTGGTTCTTTTGATGCTAATGGAAGTGCTTTTCCTTTTCAAGAGGGGATTATATTGATGTCGGGAGATGCTTCAACGGCTCCAGGGCCTAATACAACTCCTATTTTGAGCGCTGGAGGTGCCGATCAAGGAACTTGGGACGGTGATGATGATTTAAATGCTATTATTGGTCTAACGGGGGTTGATCCTAATGACACCTATAATGCTACATTCGTCACTTTTGATTTTACACCCAATATTAATTTTATAGATTTTAATTTTATTTTTGCCTCTGAAGAGTATGATGGAGGTACGGAATGTGGATTTAATGATGCCTTTGCATTTATTTTAACAGATTTAGTTACTGGAATTCCTACTAACTTGGCGATCGTGCCGGGAACCACGGATCCTATATCTACGTTTAGCATAAGAGATTTACCAGCAGATCCTCCTCCATGTCCAGATGTTAATCCAAGCTTTTTTGACCGGTACAATCAGAGTATTCCACCGGTCATGCCGGATCCAATTGCTATTAATTCGCCTATTGCATTAAATGGACAAACGATCCCTTTAAGTGCACAGTCCATAGTAGTACCCGGAAGAACATATAATATCAAACTCGTAGTAGCAGATCAGGGAGATGCAGTTTTTGATATTGCTGTTTTTCTGGAAGCTGGAAGTTTCAATATTGGAGTAGATCTTGGAGATGATTTGACGGTGATGGATGATACGGCGCTCTGCGATGGTGATACAGCAACCTTTGATGCGAGCCCTGGAACGACGTCAACTACTGGATTTGAATGGCAGTTTTTCAATATAGGAACTGGAATGTTTGAGGGTTTTGTACCAGCTATTACGACGCCTATTTTTTCAACGGGGGTGCCAGGTGAATATAAAGTGTTAGTGACCTTTGATTCGGGGTGTACAGGAGAAGATACGATAATAGTCGAAATTTTCAACCCTCCAGTAGGAACTGACACTACAGATACAGTTTGTAGTAATGTGTCCCTCGCGCATGATTTAACAGCAGATGTTTCTTCAGTTTCAACCTTCGTTTGGAAAGCATTGGATAACCCTGACCCTAATGTGACTGGGGAACAAATTACAGATACTCCAACAGCATTAATTGATGATGTCGTCACAAATACATCGGCCATACCACAAATTGTCCGTTACGAAGTTCAAGCTGCAGGAACGGGTCCCGGTTTGTGTCCTGCAGTCGCACCATTTTTTGTTGATGTTACTGTAAACCCACAGCCTACATTGGCTGCAACAATCGCTGCAACCGTTTGTAGTGGAGAAGAAACGGAAATTACACTTGCTGTTGCGCCTGTGAGTGCTGTCGCGACCACTTATAATTTGCTCAGTGTAACACCAGAAAATGCAAGCGTGGTTCCCGTGACAGGAAATGCTGCAATAGGAACTAGCTTTCCAAGTACCCACATCTTTGCAGATGCCTTCACAAATATAACCACAGCTCCGCTATGGGTTGAATATGAAGTCGTACCCGTAAGCGCTCTCGGCTGTCTCGGAGATCCTGTGATTTTTCGTCTTACAGTAAACCCAGAGCCTGTAGTGCTAGCCACCCTAAATAATACAGCCTGTAGTGACACGGCTTCTGGTATTATTCTCGCGACCAATAATACGGCAGCTGGGGCAGCTTCGTATGCTATTGATATTAATTTTAATGGACTTACTGCTTCTGCAGGGGCCCCAGTGCCTTCGGGAACTGGCTTTGACACAATGTCAATCGCCGATGATGCCTATACAAATACTGGAATGTTATCCGTGGTAGTAACCTATACTGTTATACCAGTAAGTGCAGATGGGTGTTTAGGTGAACCACATGACATATTATTAACGGTAGACCCTGAACCTGTTGTGGCAACTAATTTAAATGCAACAGTGTGCAGTGATAGCGCCATAGGAGTTCTATTGAATACCAATGGACTTAGTATCGCTGCAGCAACGTATAACCTTGTAAGTAGTGTCCCTACAGGGGTAATACCTAATCCTGCTAATGCAATGACTCCCACAAATGGTGTAGCTGATATTTTTATTAGTACAGATGCGTTTACAAATGCCACCGCAACGGTTGGTTTTGTTGATTATGTTGTGGAAGGTGTCAGTGCAGCAGGTTGTATTGGTGAGCTCCAAACCATTCGCGTTACTATTAATCCAGAACCCGTACTTTCAAATACCCTCGAAGCTTCCGTTTGTTCTGATGAACCTTCGGGAATTACCTTGGCGGTTGAAGGAGGAAGTTTTGCTGCGACTACTTATGATATTACAGTGATTACGAACCCTGCAAGTCTTGCACAGTCGGCTGGTGGTCTTACCACTGTTGGCACAGGATATGTTGCGGCAGATATTGCAAATGATGCATATACTAATACGGGGACTACTGATGAACCCGTAATCTATACCGTCGTACCTGTGAGTGTAGATGGCTGCAAAGGGGAACCAGTTGATGTGGTGATTAATGTCCTAGCATTTCCAGTAATCGTCCCTATGATTCCTAATCTGGATATCTGTGATGATGTTGTAGATGGAAGTGATACTAATGGAATGGTGGAGTTTAATTTGACAGATCGAGTAACGGATCTTCTTGGAGGACAAACCAATGTGGATGTGGCTTATTTTGAAGATGCTGGGTTGACCATTCCTATTCCAGTACCAACAGCTTATTACAGTAATAGCAGCACTATTTTTGTAACGCTTACGCGAAATGATGTCTTAGCCGCTTGTGCGGTTACCAATAGCTTTGATATTTTCGTGCGCCCGAAACCAGTCATTCTAACACCACAAGCTATGCTTGTACAATGTGATACGGATATTGATGGTTTTTCAGCGTTTAATCTTACAGAAGCAGAAATATTTATTTCTGCAGATTTTATGAACGAAACCTTCAGCTACTTTGATCCAATGGGAACTGTTATTCCTGATCCAACAGATTATACAAACCAAGTCGTAACGACCGAAATTGTAAGTGTAACGGTTACGACAGCTTTTGGTTGTGAGCGAAATTCGACGATCTTACTAGAAGTAGATACTTCCAATATTCCTGTTGGCTTCTTATTGAATTTTCAGGCGTGTGATACAGATTTTGATGAAGAAGCCATTTTTGATTTTAGTAGCGCTACTCCGGTTGTGATTGGCTTATTCCCTCCAGGTCAAGTATTGATAGTGAGCTATTACGAAACGGAGGCCGATGCTTTAGCAGAAACCAACCCGATTCTTGATATTAGTAATTTTCAAAACGATGCAGCTCTAACAGACGACATCACAGGAATTCAACCGATATGGATTCGAGTGGATGGTGATTCGGCCAATGATTGTCAAGGTTTGGGAATTCATATCAACTTATTATTGTTAGGGAACCCAACTTTGGAACCTGTTTCAGACCTTATTGAATGTAGAGATATTCCTGGGACTTTTACCTATGACCTGACCCAAAAAAATGTGGATATTACTGCTGGTGATGCTACCGTTCAAGTGATATATTATGATAATATAGCCGACTATAATGCAACACCACCTGTTCCGCTACCGAGCCCAACGGCTTATATGACTTCTAGCCTTAATCAAGTGATTTTTTATAGCACTATGAATACTGCAGGTTGTACCACTTTTGATGATTCTTTAAGTTTTCAATTAATTGTCAATCCCAATCCTGAAATCAATGATATTCCTGACTATAACTTCTGTGGTGAAGTTATCACAGGAACAGTCACCTTAGACTTATCTTTAAATAACTCAGATATTATTCTCGGAAATACGGAGGCGGTTACTGTAAGCTACCATACGTCGCAAACAGGTGGAGAAACCGGAGATTTGTCGATCCCAGATGCTACTTCACATACTACTACGGCGCCTTCACCTTTAGTTTCGTACACTGAAATCGTTTGGATTAGAGTTACTGACGATACGACGGGTTGTTTTAAAATCATTGACTTTGATATCAATATATTATTAAGTCCCGCTGTTGTCGCTCCACCTGCTTACGAGATCTGTGATGAGGATAATGATGGTTTTGCTGTTTTTGAACTTGGCACTTTAAACCCTGTAATCTTCGCAGGAGATCCAACCTTAACCATTGAGTATTACTTCACCCAGTCGGATGCCATTAATACGCCTCCAGGCCTAGCGCTAGATCAAACCGCGTATCCAAATGTTCTTCCTTTCAATGATTCAGTGTGGGCTCGTGTAGAAAATGCTGCGGATTGTGAAACCATATTCGAAGTGCTTTTGGTGGTTCTAAATGCACCTGTTCCCAATTCCAATCCAGAGCCATATGTACTGTGTGATACCAATAATGATGGCGTAGAGATTTTTGATCTCACTTCGCGTGAAATAGAAATTCTTGGCGGACTCGATCCAGCTATTTATGATATCGTATGGTATAGTGATGAAATACTTGCTATGACAAATACAGGTATCGAGCCACCTTCTGATATTGCAGATGAAGTGAATTTTGTATCGACTACCTCATTGCCATTACCTGATTCTCAAATGGTGTATGCCAGAGTAATTAATACGACGCAAAGTCCAACGGTTCGTTGTTTCGAAGTGGTGACTTTGACTCTTGAAGTGGAAGCCATTCCAACTCCTGATCAACCAGCAGCTTATGAGCTGTGTGATGACCTGGCCAGTGGAAGTACCACCGATGAGATTTCGATCTTCGATCTTCGAAGTCAAGATATTATCATCGCACCAAGCAATCCTAATT
>JBLHXM010000078.1:0-15801 GCA_047630395.1 Dokdonia sp. | reverse complement strand
CAGTTGTTGTGGGGGTCTATAATTTCAAAGATCAAACAGGTCAATACAAAGCCGTTGATAATGGAAGTACTTTTTCTACAGCAGTATCTCAAGGATCTACAACAATGCTTATCAAAGCGCTGGAGGACTCAAAATGGTTTACACCTATTGAGCGTGAGAATATAAATAATTTGATCAATGAGCGAAATATCATTCGTTCGACGAGAGATGAATATCGAAAAAATAAAAATCCAAATGAACCTTCGCTTCCGCCATTACTCTATGCCGGAATTCTTTTAGAGGGTGGGGTTGTGTCATATGACTCCAATATCGTTACAGGAGGTTTAGGGGCACGTTATTTTGGAATTAGTGCAAATACGCAATACAGAGAAGATAGACTTACGGTGTATCTACGAGCGGTGTCTACAAAGAGTGGGCGTATTCTTAAAACGGTCTATGTGTCCAAAACAATCCTTTCTCAATCGGTAAATGCTAGCTTGTTCAAATTTGTTGATTTTCAAAGATTACTTGAAGTGGAGACGGGCTTTACTAAAAATGAGCCAGTTCAATTAGCCCTAAAAGGAGCCATTGAAAAGGCAGTAGAGGCTTTGATTATAGAAGGGATAGAAGATCGAATTTGGTCCTCAAAGGAAGGGACAAAGATGAACGATAAGTTGATCGAAGACTACAAGAAGCAAAAGGAAAAAGAAGAATCCATGCGACTGTATGATCGCGTACTTGATGAGGCTCCTCGTAAGATGAGTTTTGATGTTAGTTTCGGGTCTACCTTATTTGATGGAGATCTTTCCAAAAAGGAATTTGGATCTATGGCAAGTCTAGGATTGACTAAAAAGTTAACAAATAATCTTAGTATAAGTGGAAACGCTAAATACCTCAATCTACAAGGAGGAAATACCTTTGATGTGGATTACTACAGTGCTGATTTAAATTTGGAATACGATCTACTGCCCTCTGATAATTTCGGTCCTTATTTGTATGCAGGAGGAGGTTACATTTTTGGTGATGAAATATCTACGGCTAAATTTCAATACGGATTAGCTGTCGTCTATAAAATGAGTGATCGTTTGGGCCTGCGTGTATTTGCAGAACAAAACTTGACATTCAGTGATGAGCTCGATAACGCCATCAATGGTAAAAGAGACGATTTTTACTACAATTTTGGTTTTGGGATTAAGTATTATCTCAGTGGAAAATCAAAACGAAAAAATGAAGAAGGCCTCGAATTAATAGAAGATAAACAATAATGAAGACACTATATAAATCAATCGCACTTACGTTCCTGATTAGCCTTGCATTTACGGCTTGTAGTGAAGAGACACTCAATGATTCTGGAGAAGGAACAATAACAGGAACGGTCGTTCAAGAAGGAACAAACGAGCCTCTTGAAAATGTACGTATTTCAACGACTCCCGTCTCTAGTACCGTATTCTCAAATGAAAATGGAGAGTTTGTTTTGAGTGAAATTCCTATTGGGGAGTACTCGGTACAAGCCAAAATAGACGACTTTATTGTTTCCTTTGAACCTGCAGAGGTGACAAATGGTAATACCACAAATGTAGTGTTTGAATTGAGTGAGGATAGCTCGAATAATCGACCTCCAGCAGCTCCTATTTTAGAGAGTCCAGCAGACGGAGCTACTGAGGTGCCGTTAACCACTACCTTGTTTTGGATCGGAAGTGATCCAGATGATGATGAACTGACCTACACGGTAACGCTTATCAACAGTATTACAGATGAAGTGCTGGAAAGAGAAGTAGTGGCCGATACGATGTTGACAGTGACAGAACTAAACTTCAATACCAAGTACTTCTGGCAAGTAGCAGCAAATGATCAAATTCATGATGATGTCAATAGTGAAGTGAGTAGCTTTACAACGGTAGTTTCCCCAGATAATAGATTTCTGTTCGTTAGAAAAATAGGTTCGAATAATGTGATTTATTCAGTAGAGGATGAAGCATCAACGCCAATTCAGATTACAAGTACAGGTCAAAATAGTTGGAGGCCTCGTAAAAACAATGCAGTACAAAGGGTTGCTTTTTTAAGGTCAGTTGGCGCAGAAGCGCATTTGTTTACCATGAAAGATGATGGTTCTGATCAGACTCAGGTTACAGGTGGTATTCCCGTAGCTGGATTCAATTTGGATGAAGTGGATTTCACATGGGATCCTAATGGAGAGCGATTGTTCTTCCCTAATTTTGATAAACTGTATGCTATAAATATAGATGGAAGCGGATTGGAATTGATTTTTCAAACAACCGATGGTAGTTTTATTACAGAAGTTGATCACGCGCTATTTACAGATGTATTAGCTGTAAAAACAAATGATCTCGATGGTTATAACGTGAGGGTATTTACTATGACCTTGCAAGGTGTTGCGATCAATACGATACTAAGTGGAGTAACAGGTGGTGCCGGTGGCGTGAATATTTCAGCAGATGGCGCTAGTGTGTTGTATTCCTATGACGTGTCTGGCTTTGAAAATCCTAACTATAGACAATTAGATTCAAGACTGTTCATTTATAGTGGAGGTACATCAACAGATATTTCGACAGATAAACCTGGGGGAACCAATGATTTGGATCCTCGATTTTCACCAAGTGACGCCAGTATAATATATGTCAATACGTCTAACGATGGAATTTCTCAGAAAAACCTTCAACGTATCAATTTTGATAGTACTTCAGGAGTGAATAGAGAAGAATTCATTAGTGATGGATTTATGCCCGATTGGGAATAACAAGCTTACATAGCAGCTTTTGAGTTGTTATTGGATAAACATATTATTTTAAAACCTTGAAGTTTACTTCGAGGTTTTTTGTTTTAGAGATTATGTGCAAGAGATCTCATGGGTCGCTCAGCATTGTCTAAATACTGCCCTATTGCAATGGAGGTTCTGCTATTGCATGTGGAGGCTGAGCAGCAACTAGTAAGTTTTGCTTAAAGCAAGAGGATTATGCACCGTATGTATGGTATCTAGGTGCAGTGATCTTTACATATATTGACGCGGTGGATACGAGGCTGGTTAGAGTATATTATATCAGCTGAGAATAGGGATTTGTCTGAACTCTGGCTTTCGCGAAAGCGTTCAAAGAAAACCTTTCTTAAGACTTCTTTCTTTTAAATGCTTTCTTTAAATAAGATTTGAATTCCTTATCCGAGGCATAGTCAATAGGGGAGTTCCCGTTTTTTGTCTTAGCTTTGGGGTTAGCACCTAATTCAATTAGTGTATCGATAAGTGGTCGATTATCTTGTCCTCCTTGAATTGCCAAATGTAATGGTGTTTCTCCATTTCTATTTTTGACATTGATCTCAGCGCCATCTTTTACGAGTTCGGCGATCATTGCCATATCATGATCTTCAAAAGAAGTCGCCACCATATGCATTGGGTATTCTCCACTAGAGAAAGCCACATTGGAATCCATGCCTTGCGCGATTAATATGCGCACACCATCTACAAAACCATAGGAAACAGCAATTCTAAGAGATTCCTGATTTGCCACTGCACCTTTTTCTAACAACAAAACAAATGCGTCCGTCTGCTTGTAGCGCAAAGCATCCTCAAACCCTTCTTGCGGGTTACTCCCTCTTCTAATAAGTTCTTCAATGATCTTAGCATTTCCTTTACGAGCAGCCGTTGAAATGAAGTCGGGAGCTATTGTGGTTGTTTTCTCGAGGAGCAACATGATGATGTCTTCATTATTCGTTTCCATCGCTTCTTTCAAGGCTTCAACAGGTGTAGCTCCTTTTTCAAGCAAATATTCTGTGATTTCGACGTTCGCTGTTTTCGTAGCCTCAACGATAGCGTCATTGACATTGGCTGCTCCTTGTTCTACGAGTAATTTTGATAATTCAAGATTCTCTTTTTTAACAGCCTCCTGAATATATTCTGGTTTTAAAGTTTCAGCGCCGCTTTTAATAAGGAATGCAGTGATAGAGACGTTCTCTCTAGAAATTGCTTCTTGAATTCCCTCATTTGGATCGGCATCATTTTCAATCAATAGCTCCACCATGGATAAACTCTGATTGGATACCGCAATTTGAACAGCGTTTGTGGTATTAATATCTTCTGGCTTTAAGTCGATTACTGTTTTAGCCAGCGCTATTTTATCTTGTTTTACAGCTTCCTGTAAAGCAATTTCGGGAGCCCCCTCATAGATGACTAGGGCATCTTCAAAAAGTTGAGCGTATTCGTGTTCTATAGCATAAGCGAATACAGCCTCTGGTTTTGCTTTATTTTCAAGACTGACTACAACACCCGCTTTGTAATCTTTTTCAATGGCATAATCCAACGCTTCTGTTGCCTCTCCACCATTTTTTAACGCAAGATCAAGGATTTTAGTGTTCTTGTTGTCAGTTGCGAGTTCAGCGGCTTTATTGGTTTCTATTTTTGCATTCTTCTTTACGAAATAATCAAAAAGTTCTGTGTCGTTAATTTTGGCAACAACCTCCAGCGTTTTACCTGAGGCCTCCGTGACTGGTACGATTACATTTTTCAAGGCTTCATTGTCAAATTGAGTGGCTTGCTCCAAAATGTAGGCATCGGCGATGGCGCCTAATTGAATAAACTGAGATGCCATTTCTTCATCATTATTGGAAGCGGCTAAGAGTAATTCATTTTTGCCCGCTTCAAATTCTTCAAACTCATCACTCATTAAAGCTTTTACCGCAGGGTAGTGGTATATCTTTAGTGCTTGGGCGAGATCATTGTTCCGCGGTTCAGCTCCTTCCCTAAAGAGCGCATAGATAGCATTTGCATCTTTATAGGCAACTGCTTTAAAAATCATATTGTTTTTGGGGACTGCTCCACGTTCTAATAAAATCAAAATCTTCTTTGCATCATAATACTCAAGTTCAAATGCGATGTCTAAATCTTCAGTAGTTGCGATCACACCCTGGTCCAGAACAAAATTTAAGACTGCTGCGCTTTGTTTGTTAACCAGTATCGCTTTGATAATTCCAGAAGAATTTCTATCTCCGTTTCTATTAAATAGCTCCGATAACTTTTCAATATCACCTATGGCTGCTGCAGCCACAAGTTCTGTATCTAGGACATAGTTATAGGTCGTCGTCGTGTTTTCAATGTATCCTTTATCTTTAAGTAGTTCTAACGTATACGTCACTGTATAGATATCCTTGTCTACTGTTTCCAATTCTACTTCCTTCTCAACAAGTCTTAACAATGCATCTTTATAGACCGTTTTTGCTTCGGTAGATCCCGAGACACGCAAGGTCTTTCTGTCTTTACTTTTAAATAATTTTTTAGTATCATCCCAGACACTTACATATCCTCGGTTCAAATCCTCAGGTTTGATGGTAACAATTACGTTTCTATCAATTTGAATTTCTTCATCAGTGATCAATGTTTCCAAACGGATACCACCATACTCTACGAGCGGAAGCTGTTTTAAAATGGCATCATCCTTAGAAAAACCACCAAAGAAGATATCTCCTGTATAATCATTAGGGTCATCCGTATCTCTACCCATACTGGTCTTTACGATTTTAGTCAGTTTTTGTTTAAAGCGTAGGGAGTACTTTTTATAAAAAACAGGATCTAGCTGGCGTTGCAAACTATCTTTTACTCTTCCTTCATAGAGGGATATAATGCTATCTAATATTTTTACTTTTACAGCCTTTTCCTCAAGTCCAGGAATAGAGACAGTCTTTAATAGATCTGAATATCGTTGTAAAGTAACATCGATAGGATGCGAACGATTCTGAACGGTTTTTTCCCACTGAGTATGCCAGTCGGCACTAGTGTTACCACCTACGGTAAAATCGTCACCTATTTTCGTATTTATATGTGTATCTGTATCCTCTTCTCTTGAATAGAAGGCGTTCATGTCTTCTATAAGGTTTTGTTTAAATTCTTCTTTTGTGTACGGGGAGTAGATATAGTCATCTACGAAATACAAATTGCGTCGTAAAAAGAGACCTCCATAGGTCACGGCAGAAGCAAAATGCGTTCCGTATCTATGTACGAATCCTTCTGGAGTGATATCTCGACCCAGTCGAGAAAAATCTGAGATTAATGCACTATCAAGCTTTTTTAAACTCCCATTTTGAAGTGAGGCCTTGGAAGTCGTCATTTTCTTTTTACTATAGACAAAAAGAAGTTTATCGCTACCATCTTGCTTGAGGGGTTTGAAGTATGCCGCACTATTAATTGATAAAAAAGGCCGCTGCAAGCTATCACTTCTCAGGATTTCATGCTCAAACTCATACGGATTTGTAATAAAGTGATAAGTAGCAGGGCTCGTGGATTGTATGGTCGAGGTAGATGGTATTCCAGTAATCAATGCCCTACCTTTAGACGAGGCTCCCCATGACATAGGATCAGCATACCGTATATCAAAACCATGACCCAATACGTCATTTTGTATTACGACTTGAGGTGGCGGTGGAGTTTGATTTTTTCTACTCCTACGGGATTGAGACTGAGCCTCCATAAACATGCATAAACAGCATGTTATAAGTAGACCCTTAATAATCGATTGTGATTTCAAAAGCACTTTTTTAAATAAAATAGAGTGACGGGGGAGATCTCCTTAAAGGAGACTCCAAAATAACAAAAAACTAGCCATTTAACAGCGGTTTATGGTGTATTTATTTTCTAATCGTCATATATCAAAATTTACAATTGTTGTGCGGTATTTAACTTGAATCTAAAAGAATTTGCTTTCGCGAAAGGGTTTACTTTTAAGCAGGTATTGACTTTTTTTGAGCCTCAGAGGTGAAGTCTTCTTTTGGTAAGTCCTGGGACGTTTAAAAACATTTATAAACAGTTGTTAACCCCTGTTTCATCCTCCCATAATTATCCCTATTTTTGTCCTATAATTTATAGCAAAATGAGCCAAGATATTTCCAAACGTTATGCACAACGCGGAGTTTCCGCCGGCAAAGAAGATGTGCATAATGCGATAAAAAATGTAGACAAAGGTCTGTTCCCTAAGGCATTCTGTAAGATTGTGCCAGATGCCCTAACGGGAGATGAAGACTATTGTCTCGTTATGCATGCAGACGGAGCGGGTACAAAATCAGCACTTGCTTATATGTATTGGAAAGAAACAGGAGATCTTTCCGTTTGGAAAGGGATTGCCCAAGATGCCTTGATTATGAATATCGATGACCTACTTTGTGTAGGCGCCACAGATCGAATTATGTTATCTTCTACGATTGGAAGAAATAAAAATGTTATACCAGGAGAAGTTATTTCGGCGATTATCAACGGTTCTGAAGAATTACTTGCCGATTTGAAATCCTTTGGAGTCAACATTTATTCTACTGGTGGTGAAACAGCTGATGTAGGTGACCTTGTACGGACCATTATTGTAGACTCTACCGTAACAGCACGTATGAAACGTAGCGATGTGATCGATAATGCCAATATTAAACATGGAGATGTAATTGTTGGTTTGGCCTCCTTTGGACAAGCGAGCTATGAAACAGAATATAATGGCGGAATGGGAAGTAATGGATTGACATCTGCACGACATGATGTTTTTAGCAAATACCTTGCAGACAATTACCCTGAAAGTTTTGATGCTGCCGTTCCAGAAGATCTTGTGTATAGTGGGTCTAAAAAATTGACAGATGCCATTGATGGTAGTCCACTAAATGCTGGGAAATTAGTATTATCACCTACGCGTACGTATGCGCCAATTATCAAAGCAATCCTTGCGAAATACAACAGTGACGATATCCATGGAATGGTTCACTGCAGTGGCGGAGCGCAAACAAAAATCTTACATTTTGTAGAGGATCTTCATATTATCAAAGACCAGCTTTTTGAGGTTCCTCCTTTATTTAAATTGATACAAGAAGAAAGTGGTACCGACTGGAAAGAGATGTACCAAGTCTTTAATATGGGGCATCGTATGGAGATATACTGTGATCCAGCATTGGCTTCTGAGATCATTTCAATTTCTGAATCTTTTGACGTTGCTGCCAAAATTGTAGGTAGGGTCGAAACGAGCGACACAGGAAAGAAATTGTCAATTCAGAGTGTGTATGGACAGTTTGATTATTAAATAGCATCTTTCTCATACTAGATTACCTTTAAAAAAAGCCCTTAAGGGGTTCGTGAGATTCATCAGATTGATGCAATGATCTTTCTATGAGCCTTGGGTGGTTTTTAAAAGTCATAGCCTTTATAAACAACAATTCACTTATCTTAGTTAAAATTTGTGAACAGACGAAGCCAACAAGAACCTGGACGGTTATCTTGCTAGGAATTGGAATTGTGTTTTTTGTGGTGGGTCTTTTCTTCCTACACGGTGAACAATTTGTTATTTATAGACTTTTTAGTGCTTTAATACCCTTCGTTTTTTTGATTTTTCTGCTTGGCTTTTTAAGAAAAAAGGCCTCTAAAGGACTTATCGTTTTTTTTATCCTGTATGCGGTGTCGCGATTCATAACTATTTTTTACGAAATGGATTACATGGCCTCCTTATTTCTGATTTTGAATGCGTTCGCCTTTTTAAGTTTGGTGTGGTATGTTGCAAAGTCAATCAGCTTTGCTAAAATGAATCTTTTTTTTAAATTGATTTTCGTGGTTGTAGCAATCATTAATGGATATTTTGTCTATCAATTGATCGTTATTATAAACGACGGAACGCTTAGCGACGCTCATTATATTAGCTTACTTTTTAACGGAGTATGTTCCATTGTCATGGCTTTTTCGACCTTATTGTACAATCACCAACTGGGCTCTCGAGCATCGATGTTTTTTTTTAGTGGCTGTTCTTTTAATTATCTTTTCTCAGGTCTTCCTTACATTGGGATATTATGATATGGGATATGATGAAGATCTCTCGTTTTATATTGCACGTCTCCTTTTGATTTTAAGTTGTATCATGTTTGTTAGACACAATGTACAGCGCACGGTAGCTTTAGAAACGAACTAATCTTTTTACTATCGTACAAGAATTACTTTCGCGAAAGCAGATAAAAAACACTCCTTCTTTGCATTCATGAAACTGTGAAGTTAGATAGGAATGACTTTCCTTTTTCTCATAAAATCATTTCCTGAATTTCCAGCTTAAAATTTGTAAATTCGCGACTACAGATATTGATTTCATGTTAGAAAAACTCCAGATTGTAAAGCAACGTTTTGATGAAGTAAGTGATTTAATTATCCAACCGGATGTGATCACAGATCAGAAACGTTACATACAACTAAATAAAGAATATAAGGATCTAAAAGCGCTCATGGCTGAGCGTGAACAGTATATCGAGTATACCAATAATATTCAAGAAGCCGAAGAGATTTTGGCAGATGGATCCGATGCAGAAATGGTCGAAATGGCCAAAATGCAAATGGACGAAGCCAAATCAGGCATCCCTCAACTCGAAGAGAAAATCAGAATGATGCTCATTCCAAAAGATCCGGAAGATGCCAAAAACGTTGTGATTGAAATTCGCGCCGGAACGGGAGGTGATGAGGCCAGTATTTTTGCAGGTGATTTGTATCGCATGTATACTAAATATATCGATGGTCGACCTGGATGGAGACATTCGACGGTAGATTTTAGCGAAGGGACTTCTGGCGGGTTTAAAGAAATCCAATTCGAAGTTACGGGTGAAGATGTCTACGGTATTATGAAATTTGAAGCAGGTGTGCACCGAGTGCAACGTGTGCCGCAAACAGAAACACAGGGTCGTGTGCATACAAGTGCTGCTACAGTCATGGTGCTTCCAGAAGCTGAAGAATTTGATGTGCAAATTGAACCTAAAGATGTGCGTGTAGATTTCTTCTGTTCTTCGGGACCAGGAGGTCAATCTGTAAACACCACCTATTCGGCAGTGCGTTTGACTCACCTACCTACCGGTTTAGTGGCGCAATGTCAGGATCAAAAATCTCAGCATAAAAACAAGGAAAAAGCCTTTAAGGTATTGCGTTCTCGTTTGTATGATATGGAGCTTGCCAAAAAGCAAGAAGCGGATGCTGCAAAACGTAACTCTCAAGTGAGTAGTGGAGATCGTAGTGCAAAGATTCGCACCTATAACTATCAGCAAGGACGTGTGACCGATCACAGAATTGGTCTTACATTGTATGATCTACAAAACATTGTGAACGGAGATATTCAAAAAATTCTTGATGAATTACGTTTGGTGGAGAATACAGAAAAATTGAAATTTACAGAAGGCGAACTATAACATCATACATTGAAGACATCCTTTCTCATAGATCAAATTCGTAAAAAGAAATCCTTTCTAGTGGTTGGTTTGGATACGGATTTAGATAAAATTCCACCACATTTATTGAAGGAGGAGGATCCTATTTTTGCTTTTAATAAAGCAATTATTGATGCTACTCATGATCTTTGTGTCGGTTACAAACCCAACATTGCTTTTTATGAAGCCTACGGAATGAAAGGCTGGAAAGCGCTTGAAAAGACCATTCAATATCTGAACGAAAATTACCCAGAACAATTTACCATCGCCGATGCGAAGCGGGGTGATATAGGGAATACCTCTTCGAGGTATGCAAAGGCCTTCTTGGAAGATCTTGCGTTTGACTCGGTGACTATCGCACCGTATATGGGTAGAGACTCTGTAGAGCCTTTCTTGGAGTTCGAAAATAAACACACCATCTTACTCGCGTTGACTTCTAATCAAGGTGCTTTTGATTTTCAAACAAAGCTCGTTGATGGAAAAGAAGTATATAAACATGTGCTTGAAACTTCAAAATCCTATGCACATAGCGATCGACTCATGTATGTAGTAGGAGCGACGAAAGCCGAGTATCTGACTGATATTAGAGGAATTATTCCTGAAGCCTTTCTTTTGGTGCCTGGAGTAGGTGCGCAAGGGGGAAGTTTGCGCGAAGTCTGTAGATATGGTATGACAGCCAATATTGGTTTATTAATCAACTCTTCTCGTGGAATAATCTATAAATCTCAAAACACCAATTTCGCTGAAGAAGCAAGAAGTGTCGCTCAGGGAATGCAAGAAGAGATGAAGGATATTCTCGAAACTAATTAATCTCATCAATGATTACCCTAACCGATCAAATAGGACAGGAGCTTTCATTTGAAACGGTGCCCCGGCGGATTGTTTCTTTAGTTCCTAGTCAGACGGAGTTATTAGATCATTTACGCTTACGCGAAAATATTATTGGCCTTACCAAATTTTGTGTGCATCCTCATGGCTTAAAACAAGAAAAAATAATAGTCGGCGGAACTAAGTCCGTGCACTTTGATCGTATTGAAGCGCTCAAACCTGATATTATTCTTTGTAATAAGGAAGAGAATACCAAGGAGATGGTGGAGCGCTTGCGAAACATTGCGCCCGTGCACATTTCTGATGTTAGAACCTTGGAAGATAACTATGCTCTTATTAGTCAGTACGGACTTATTTTTAACAGAAAAGAGGAAGCAGATCAATGTAACCTCCAGATACAAAAAGAGGCCGTTGGACTCGCAGCGATAGTTCGGGGGAAGCCTAGTATTCGAGTGGGCTATTTTATTTGGAAAGATCCCTATATGGTGGCAGGTTCAGATACCTTTATTGATAGGATGCTTACACACATAGGTCTGGAAAACGTGTTTCAAAAATATATAGGGAGATACCCTGAAGTCCAATTGGAAACACTTAAAGATATTGATGCTATTTTGTTGTCCTCAGAACCGTTTCCATTTACTGAGCAACACCGCATTGAAATTGAAAAGATAACAGGCATACCGACGAAGCTCGTGGATGGAGAATACTTTTCATGGTATGGGAATAGAATGATAAAATCCTTTTTTTATTTCGGACAGTTACGGCAGCAATTAGAATTGTAAAAACTTTAATTTTTGGTCAAGCTTTAAGGCCTCATAGGTTAAAATATCGCTGGTCCCTGAATCCGTATACTTGAGATTGTATGCTTCTTCTACAAGGCGCTGATATTTTCTTTCTAAGAAAGTTTTAAGACGTTTATGTTTACATGCGGAAGTCAAATTGGTTTGATGAATTAGTTGCTCTAATGTAGCTTAAATATTGATGGTGATTCGGTTAATTTGTGAAAACTTTCTCCAAGTATAAATTTAAAAAGAGCTTTGTTCACTATATATACGTCTTGATATGAGTAAATGGACGTTATCAATACCTGAAGATTCCTTTTATTTTTAAGTAAATAAAAGGAATCTTATATGTCGTTTACTTTTATGGAAGTACGTTTTTACAACGCAAATGAATGCACAAGATACCTGAAATTATGAGTCGCTAGAACAACAAATAATCGACTTTTGATTGAGGATTTCAACAAACAATCCATCGTTCGTCATTCTTGGGTACAGGTCTTTTATGGAAACGATACCCCATTGAATGTGATACGATCAAAAGAACCAATAAATAAGCTTAATCCTGTAAGGCAAATACCTTGCGTAATAAATCGGTAGTACGATTGGCTGTTTTTGTGCGAATTTCTTTTTCTTCAACAGCAATCATGGCATATACGCCTCTAAGAGCTTCTTGAGTCACATAGTCAGTAAGATCTGTATTGACATTGGTGGTCAAAGGTAAATTGTTATATTTTGTAATCAGGTTGGCCCATATTTGATTGGCACCTACTTTTGCAAAAGAATTATTGATGACTGGGCTAAATTTTGCATATAAAGCCTGTTGCGTTTTTCCTTCCAAATACTGCGTCGCGGCATTATCTGAGCCCAATAATATATTGCGCACGTCAGAAAAACTGAGTCCTTTTACCGCATCAATAAAAATAGGTGTCGCCTCTTTAACGGCATCTTCAGCTGCACGATTGAGTGATTTGATTCCTTCATCAGCTAGTTTACCAAGACCGACCTTTCGTAAAGTTTTATCCACTTTTTGCAACTCTTCTGGAAGCAAAATTTTCACGAGTTGGTTCTTATAAAAGCCATCTTTTTGTGTCAACTTCGTTACCTGCTTGTCAATACCAAAGTCTAATGCCTGCTTCAGTCCATTACCAATCATGTCATTGTTAATTACGGTTTCAGTCGGTAATGCGTTCACAATATCTTGTAATTCAGCGCACGAAAAAAGCGTAAACACGAGGCAAAGGGCAAAAATCTTTTTCATTTGGGTATCTTTAAATTAAAGATGTAAAGATATGAATTTAAGACTTCTATTACTGCTCTGTTTTTTGTGTTTTGCGTGCGCAAAAAAAGAGAAGGTGGATTCCCCCAAGGCGCATGCTGAAAACCTTGACGATCCCTATATCACCATACTTGGAATTGCCCAAGATGGTGGTTTTCCACACATCAACAACCCTGCTGAGTTTGACGCTGTGGTGAGCGGTTTAAAAAAGAGAGAAAGAGTAGTTTCTCTTGGACTTTTTGACCCCCAAGCGGATAAAAAATATCTTTTTGAAGCAACCCCTGATCTACCCAGCCAAATCCATAGCTTGACATCCATCATGCCCGGAGAAACACTTGTAGATGGCATCTTTTTGACACATGCGCATATGGGGCATTATACAGGTTTGATGCATTTGGGTAGAGAAGCATTGGGTGGACATCAAATCCCGGTGTACACCATGCCAAAAATGGAAACATTTTTACAAAGAAATGGCCCGTGGAATCAACTCGTTCGTCTAGAGAATATTAAATTAGTAGCCCAGCAAAACAATCAAAAGGCGGTATTATCTGCCGAGTTATCCGTCACTCCTTTCTTAGTTCCACATCGAGATGAATTTTCAGAAACGGTGGGCTATCGGATCCAAGGACCCAATCGTTCTGCATTGTTTATTCCAGATATTGATAAATGGTCAGCATGGGATAAGGCTATTCAAGAAGAAGTAGCAACTGTTGATTATGCATTTGTGGATGCAACTTTTTACGCCGAAGGGGAAATTCCTAGACCTATGAGTGAGGTTCCGCATCCTTTTATTTCAGAGACGGTAGCGCTTTTCGCGAAAGCAGACATCGCCACAAAATCAAAAATCATATTCATACATTTCAATCACTCCAATCCATTATTGGATGAAAATCATCCTAAACGGATTGCCTTAGAAAAGGAAGGATTCCGCTTTGCTAAAGAAGGGGAGGTCTATTCTTTGTAGATTGGAATTGCCGATGCTTTTTGTCCTGCGTTGCGATCTCATCTGAACATTTTGAGGTACGATAAACCGTGAGCATAGCGACAGGAACGAAAACGTTTGAAAAAATGCAAAAGGAGCTTCTAATAATTGCGCTTTTCGTAAATTTGCAGCCTTAAAAATACCCAAAATTCAACATGGAACAAATCGCCCCGTATACCCCAAAATATAAAGTTCGCATTGTAACAGCAGCATCTCTCTTTGATGGTCATGATGCGGCGATCAATATTATGCGTCGGATCATTCAGAGTACTGGTGTAGAAGTAATTCATTTAGGACACGATCGTTCTGCAGAGGAGGTCGTTAATACTGCCATTCAAGAAGATGCAAATTCTATTGCTTTGACATCGTATCAAGGAGGGCATAATGAATACTTTAAGTACATATACGACTTGCTTCAAGAAAAAGGAGCAGGGCATATCAAGATTTTTGGAGGAGGAGGTGGTGTGATTTTACCTGAAGAGATCCAAGATCTTATGGACTATGGAATCACCCGTATTTACTCGCCTGATGATGGTCGTTCTTTAGGCCTTCAGGGAATGATAAATGATTTGGTACAGCAGTCTGATTTTCCTGTGGGAGATACCCTCAACGGAGAAATTGATAAGTTGACAGCTAAGGTAGATACAGCGATCGCTCGCGTGATATCCGCCGCTGAGAATTTTCCAGAAGTTGCAAAGGAAACCTTGGATACCATTCATGAAATGAATAAAAATTCCTTGACACCTGTATTGGGTATTACAGGAACTGGAGGCTCGGGTAAGTCTTCATTGGTAGATGAGCTAGTGCGTCGATTTTTGGTCGACTTCCCAGAAAAAACAATTGGTTTGATTTCTGTAGATCCGTCTAAAAGAAAAACAGGTGGAGCTCTACTAGGAGATAGGATTCGTATGAATGCTATTAATTCAGACCGGGTATATATGCGTTCATTGGCAACACGCCAGAGCAATTTGGCGTTGTCCAAATATGTAAATGAAGCGGTTCAGGTTCTTAAAGCTGCACAGTATGATTTGATTATTTTGGAAACCTCAGGGATAGGACAATCCGATACAGAGATCATAGAACATTCTGATGTTTCCCTCTATGTGATGACCCCAGAGTTTGGAGCAGCGACACAGTTGGAGAAAATTGACATGCTTGATTTCGCCGATTTAGTAGCGATCAATAAATTTGACAAGCGTGGATCTTTGGATGCTTTACGGGATGTCAAAAAACAATACATGCGGAACCATAATTTATGGCATACGTCGCAAGATGATTTACCTGTTTATGGGACGATAGCATCTCAATTCAATGACCCTGGCATGAATACACTCTATAAGAAGATTATGGAGAAAGTCAACGATGTCAACGAAGCAGATTTAGCTTCGACTTTTGAGATCACTAAGGAGATGAGTGAGAAGATTTTTGTCATTCCACCAGCGCGTACACGCTACCTCAGTGAGATTGCGGAGAGTAATCGGGGTTATGATGCTTTCGCGAAAGCGCAACAAGAAACAGCACAACGACTTTATGGAATCTATAAAACTATAGAGTCTATTACTGGAGTTCCACCATCTTTGGATAAACCTGGGATTGATACGTCTGCATTTACTGCTGAAAATTATAAAGAAGAAGGTGATCAAGATTTGGTCAAATTACTATTGGCACAATTCGATCGTGTAAAAATGGATCTCGATGCCTACAACTGGGAAGTAATTACAGGTTGGGATGAGAAAGTAAATCGTTATAAAAGTCCT
>JBLHXM010000077.1:0-15802 GCA_047630395.1 Dokdonia sp. | reverse complement strand
ACACTGTACAACATCTTGAGTTTGTTGATGCTCAATTCCAGCGTATAAATCTTCTTCGTTTTCACGAATAATAACTACATCCATGTTCGGGAAATTAGTTTTTACGTAAGGGGATAGAGCGCTTACAGGACGAATGTTAGCATATAATCCAAGACTCTTTCTTAAAGTTACATTTAAACTTTTGTAGCCTTTGCCTTGCGGCGTAGTCACCGGGGCTTTTAGAATAACCTTATTCTTATTGATGGTTTTCCAAGCTTCTTTTCGTATCCCAGATGTATTACCAGAGAGATACACTTGCTCCCCTAATTCTATAAAATCTGGTTCTATATTTGCGTTTGCTGCCTCCAATATTTTTAGAGTAGCTTCCATTATTTCTGGACCAATACCATCTCCTTGTGCAACTGCTATCTTTATTTTTTGCTGTGTATCATTTTGTGTTAAAGTACTTCCAATTAATTTTGACTCCATGATCGTTTTTTTTGTTACAGCGTAAAACTAAAACAAACTAGTCATATATTTTTATTTATATTTTTTATTAAAAGCATTAAAATAATTAATGATTAAACATGAGCTAATTGGATCGTTGAATTTTTTTGAGGCAACAATATCTGCTCTTTTTTATGGCGTACAATGAGCCTCGTATTAATATTATTGTGGTTTGGATGTAAGATATAAGGGTGTCATATGCTTTTTTTTATCGAGTATATATACGAGCCCCACGGCCTTGTATTTGAAAGAATCACTGCTTTGAAAAAACTCGTTACTCCTTGTATAAAAGTTGATTGAGGAATGAAATATTTATGAATCGTATTCATTTGTATTGATCCATATTCGGACTTTAGTTCATAATATGGCATTGGAAGTGAAACTTTAGCAATGGAAGTTGCCTTCTTTTTTAGTAACAGTTACCGCTTTTAAGCCTGCCTGTCCGGTAGGCAGGAAAGCGCATTACAATCCATGTTTACTCTTTTGATTTTCTTTTCATGCCAAACATTACCCGCGCAAGCTTAAACGGATACACTAGGGTACGATATAAGATGATAATCACTGGGAATGTAATAAGAAGTAAGAGGCCAATTTTTAGAGCAATGGGCATGGACAAGGGGATAATATAATAACCTACCACGATGAGCACTGTTTGATGCAAGATGTAAAATGGATAAATACCTTCATTGAGTCGAAAAAGTAGTTGGGAGGGTTTCTGAAACCATACTTGGCCATATCCCAAGGCTGTACAAATGAGCGTCCAACTAACCAAGGCACTTATTCCATGCCAAATACTCCATCGCGTTGGAATAGTCAGGTGTGTAGCGACGATCTCTTGAGGAAGGAAGTAGTAGGTGTAAAAGAGAAGGATACTCGCTGATGCTACAATGAGGTTGAACCTTCTGAATCTTTTTAAATGTGTCCACATCTGTTTTGATGAAGTAATAACAATGCCCATAAAAAAGAAATACCCATAGAATAATGTCGATGAAAGATTTGTGATGTCTTTAGAATCATCTGGGTAGTATTTCTTAGAGATGATCTTGATGGCTAGTAAGGGGATTACAAAAAGGAACATCCCATACCGCTTTCGCGAAAGCTTATTTAAGAAGTGTAGTAGTTTCTGAGATTTTTTCGATCTAAAGAAAATGATGAGGGGTAGTGCTGCTATCGAAATGTAAAATAGATTCTCAATAAACCACAAGTGATTTGCTTCAAGGTTTGAGAAAAGATTGGAATATACATCCCAGTAAGAGGCATAGGATTCTTTGTGTTCGAAATACGTTTGTGGAGGAACAATCACCAACACGCCAAAGATGAGCGGAATCAATAACCGATAGGCTCGTTCTTTGATAAATTGCCAAGCGTTTCGTTTTGAAAAGGCATATACCGTCCCGACGCCTGAGATAGTGAATAATAAAGGGAGTCTGAACTGCTCAAAGAAAACCATGATGTCATCCAGTAATTTACTGGATTGATCATTCATGATGTGAAAATCATCCCCATTGAATGGCATTCCAATATGATGAAGGTAAACGCCAATTATGGCAATGACACGCCACCAGTCTATATCAAATCTTCGTGTATTTGCTTGCATAACCTATTCTTGAAAGACCAAAAATAGAAGTAGTAGTTCGCTTAGAAAACTACATGTGATGAAAAACAATGGAATGTGATGAGTAACAAGATGACTAGACGTTCTGGGTTGAAAAGTGAGCGTTGAAATGGGCGATTTGAGCTCGCGAAACAGGAATTTCATCAGAAACATGGGTTAGCTTCAATAGATATCCTTGAGCGTTTCCGGTAACTGATTGAATGTGCTGGGTATTTACAAGGTAGCTGCGATGCGTTCGTATGATATGTGGATATTTTTGGAGTTGAAGTTCTAATTCTTTTAGAGGTGTGCGCAGCATTTTTTTCTCTATGCTCAAATCGTACAGTGTAAAAATGTCTGAATAGTTTCCATCTACTTTTGCATACACAAAGGCCGTGATGTCCATGTTGAAGCTTTCTGAAATCAAAGCGGTATGAATGGTAATGGTTGCTTTTTTTAGCGGAACCTCTATGTCCGAAACCTCAATGGTTTTGGCAGCCAACTGGTATTTTTTTATGAGGCGGTCAAGGTTTAATGGAAGTATAATCGCTAGCAATAAGATACCCACAAGAAAGGTATTTTTCAACTCTTCAAGGACATATCCAAAGGACATATTATCTGGGCTTGTATAAATAATAGCACGTGCAAAGTAACTGGAGAGACCAATTAAAAAAAGTAAAATAGAGAGATGCAAGGCTTCTTTTCCTAAGGTCCATTTTTGTTCCGTTTTCTGAATAAAACGGAGACAAGAGAAATAGGTGAGCCCTAAAATGAATGGAATCGTTGCATGAATCAAACAGATCCAAAAATAATCAAGCTTGTGCTCACTTCTATTCACCTCAAAGGGTTCAAAAAGATAACTAAATGTAAAACTTGCGACCGAAATAGCTAGCAAGACAAGTACGGTATACAGGGGGCTCCTGTAATAAAAGGGATATGGTTTGTTTAGAAATTGAAGCATATTGATTCATGCATATTTCGAAAGAGCGTGATTTTTGTGCCCTGGTGCCTAAGGTTCTCCTCTAGAACTGTGTATGATGTTTTGCAAGAAACTGCTCAGGGATCTCATCTTCTGTTTCTCCTAAATTTTGTCTGAGGTCAATTTCAATACCTCTAGCGATTGTTGAAATAGGCACATCGTTGGACGTGCCTTCAAAAGGATTTTCTCCAGTCCGACCTATTCGTTCCATCGTATGAAATATCCATGCTACGATGATATAAAACGGAATAGAAAACCAAACAAACAGTTTCCCTATCACTGGATTTTTATCTAGAAGATCTGTTCCAATATCTGCAAATTGAGGTACCAGTGCGAGCGGTAAAAGAAGCACAAAAATCCACATGAAAAAATGATTGAGCGTTGCAAATTGTCGTGGGTAGGGGAAATTTTTTATACGCTCACTTTTGCCCTGTAGGGTTAGTAATTCTTGCAATACTCCTTCCATTTCTAGGAAAGAGAATTCCCAAAGAATCCCTTTCTCTTTGAGTTGTTTTAGATGATGCGATTGTAAGTATAACAAAGCTGTTTGCTTATTGCTCTTACTCATGACATAATCAAAGTCGCTCTGACTGATATATGGTTTCATGTCTTCGGCTACGGTAGCATCTAGTTCTGGAGGATGGTGATCCCATTCTTGATTGGTTCTATGATTTACCGTTGTTTCCCATGGTTTTGACACTCGCATGGCATGCCTTAGGGCTGTCATCCAGGCAATATGTCTATACGTAAGCGTTTTAATTTCCTTTTGGAGTTCGGCCTCTTCCACGGGTGTCTGTGCGTATTCATTGGTCACCATATCTTGTGCAAACATGCCAAGGGTTCTAGAGGTATTTACAATACCGCCCCAAATCTTTCTGGCTTCCCAAATTCTATCATAGGTCGAGTTGTTCTGAAATCCAATAACAAAAGCGACGGCCGTACCTATGAGCGCCAAAGGAGTCCAAGGGATACGCATCCATTCTAAGTTTAGGAAATAGTATAAACCAACCCAAATAACAATAATAATGATGAATAATAAGGTCTCAAATCGAGTCCACCAAGCCATTTCTTGGATAGTATATGTTTTTTTAATGTGCATATGTCAAATATAAACAGAAAGGATGTCGTTTCGTTTTTAAAATTGAAGCAGTATGCTTTCGCGAAAGCATACTGCTCATCAACAAGATATTATGTAAACGCTCCAAAATGCCATAAAACGCCGCTCGGGTCATGCATGAACAACTCTCGTCCCCAATCATTGTTTTTGATACTGGAAATGCGCACCCCTGCAAACGTCTCTTCAAGGTGTCTTTCTTTCAGGTCTAGTTCACATTTTTCTAGATTGTCTACTTCCAGGAAGATCATAGAATTTTCTATCCATTTTTTTACATAGGTATCTTGTAGATAAAAGCTAAGGTGGTCATTAATTTTAATAGAGCACATGGTAGGACCGATCTCAATTACGGTATACCCAAGGGCTTTGTAAAAAGCGATAGACTCTTGATAGTTTTTGGCTCCTATAAAGGTTCGAATGGATTGAGCTTCGTAGATCATTGTGCTTCGTTCTTATGTCGTAAATTTAAATGGGCTTACCCTTTGTGTGATTTCAAAATAGCAGCAATCGCCGCTACGACTTCTGCGGCATTAGCTTTTGTAAAACATAATGGTGGTTTGGTTTTAAGTACGCTATCATGTGGTCCGTCTGTACTGATAAGTATGTATTGGTTACGTAATTCATTTTTGATATGCTGTGCGAGTTTGTGATCCGGTGTACCTTCATTCTCTTTTACAATTTCGATTCCTAAAAAAAGTCCTGAACCGCGCACATCTCCAATACATGGATAGTCTTGTTGAAGCTCTTTAAGCATGGAGATATAGTAATCTCCCACGTCTTTGGCATTTTCTTGCAGTTGCTCTTCCTCGATCACTTCCAGGACAGAAGATCCAATAACGCAAGAGACGGGATTACCACCAAAAGAGCTAAAGAATTCTACCCCCTTTCCAAAAGATTCGGCGATCGCAGTTGTTGTAACAACAGCGCCTATGGGATGTCCATTGCCCATGGGTTTTCCTAAGATAACCATGTCTGGAATAACATCCTGCGCTTCAAAACCCCAGAAATGAGTTCCTAACCGGCCAAAACCTGTTTGAACTTCATCACTTATGCAAATACCACCTTGTTTTCTAATGGCAGGGTACAGCGTTTTCAGATAGCCCGGTGCCAGAGGAACTTGCCCGCCACATCCTACAACAGGTTCTGAGACAAAGGCCGCAATAGGTGTTGTGCTTTGTACTATTTGTGCTATCGTTTCCTGAGCATACAATGCTCCAGCATCTTTTCCAGAGTATTTCCCTTTATAGGTATTAGGTATGGGTGTCTTTAGGATGTATTCTTTCTGACCTTGCCCTTTTGGATTATTGAATTTATAATCACTGATGTCGATTCCTATCTGAGTATTGCCGTGATATCCGTGCTCCATGACCATCATTTTTTTTTGTCCTGTATGTCCATGAGCCATTCGCATGGCGAGATCGCTGGCGGCACTTCCTGAATTTACAAAAAACACTTTGTTTAGAGTGTCGGGAAATTTAGACAGTAAGCAATCTGCATAATCTGCGAGTTGGGAATACAAATAGCGTGTATTTGTGTTTAGTTGTGCCATTTGTCGCTGTCCTGCTGTAACAACTTTAGGATGTGAGTGTCCCACATGCGCAATATTATTGTAGGCATCTAGAAATGTATTTCCATGTATGTCGTACATATATTGAAACGCTGCACCCACCATTTGAATAGGTTCTTTATAACTCATCGATAAAATGGGTGACAGGTATTCATGTCTTCTTTGAACCGACTGTGCGATGGAAGGCGTTTTGTGAGTAGAGAATCCAACTGTTTTTCTAAATGCGTTTTCGGCAGCAATTGGGTTTATGCGAAGCCACTTATGCAGCATGCTCGATGCCTTTTTTTCGCCACTAAAAGCATAGGTATTTTCTGGATCTTTCTTTTTTGAATGCGCCGAATTACATAGGCTTGTGCATAAGCGAGCTGCAATGAGATAATACAATATGGACAGTTCGATTTCGGTGAGTGGGAGTACTCCATGATAGGCCGCAAGAATAGGCGTTGCCCATTCTAACGGGTTTTCGGTATTGTAACATGCATAGGCAATAGCAATGGCAAGTTCATTGATGAGGGGAGAATAGGCCAGATCCCCAAAGTCAATAATTCCAGAAAGACTGCCTTCTTTGGTGAGTAAATTCCATTCATTGGCATCATTATGAATGATTTGTTTGCGCAGTGTTGGAAGTATCGGGGTTACTTTTTCCTCAAATTGCAAAAAGAAATAGCGCACTATATTTCTGTCATGAGCATCTGAGATGTCGACAATGAGTTTGGTGTTTAAATGAAGATATTGAAGATCCCATTCCCACTTTCTCGCTCTTAATACATAGCTTTCCATTTGTTGTAACTGGAGGTCCATGTTTGCAAGAAACACGCCTAAGGACCGGAACAACGGCTTCGAAGGAGCTAGATCGCCTATAAAATCCCCATCAAGAAAAGAGAGCATTCGGCAAATGGTTGATTGGCCGTCAAGATCTAAGACCTTGATAAAATTCCCGTTTTTAAAAGGAATGGGTTTGGGGTATAAAGAATGGTCTTTTGCCGTCAATTGACTTAGGATACTATTCTCTGTTTCTAAAATATCAAGAAGTGCTGCGTCGTAGCTGTACGTTTTGAAAATAAATTTCTCTGTTTTTTGTGATATGACATAATTGGCGTTTTCATAGCCATCAATGCGTTTTATTTCGGAAGGCATGATTCCAAATTCTCGAGATAGGAGGATTTCCATAGTTCTAAAGATGAGTTATTTTTTTTGGCGTAATATTAATCATTGTTTGCAAGGCGGTGTATAAGGTAGTGGACTTAAGAGACGCTCCCATTATAAAATTCGGAGGCATCTACCTTAATGGTCGTTAATTCGACGGTATGGTCATCCGGATCTTTGATATATATTGAGTAAAAATAGTGGTGATCTTCTTGTTTATAGGCTATGCCCAAAGCGGTAAATTTTGCTTTAGCTTTTTCAAAATTCTCTGCGGTGACATGGAACGCAAAATGATCAATTTTGACATCTTTTGATGCTAAAGGCTTTGTTTTTTTTTCGATATCTGATGGGAACAGCGCAACACCTGATTTTCCTGAAAGCATAAAAATAGGAAAGGATCCCCATTTTTCCAGTTGTACTTTTTTGAGTCCAAGTACGTCGGCATACCACTTTGCTGAAAGAGTCACATCCTTCACCCTTATCGCTACATGATCCAGAAATTCAATATTGAAGTCGTTGTTTACTTTTTGAGACATGGGCAGTGGTTCTCTATAGATGTTTGGGTTTTTTGCTTTCGCGAAAGCGTCATTTTGGTATCTTATAAATGTATAAAAAAAAGTATTGATATGGTCGTATGGCAGTTAAGTAGCACTAAGTAGGAAGCGCTTTAGTAGCAGCGTATTCGTTAGATCGTGATAGATATTATCAATAGAAGAGTTATTTAAATATATCGAAAATCAATTGAAATACCTTAATATTTAATTAATTTTGAGAGAACAGTTAAAAAACAACGGAAAGTATGGATTCAAAATCAAATGACCTGAATGGCGATATCAATAAGTGCCCATTTATGGGGGGAACCCAAAAACAAACTGCTGGTAATGGGACCTCGGTGAGAGATTTTTGGCCTAATGAGTTAAAGTTAAACATTCTGCGTCAAAACGGAGAAGCGTCAAACCCAATGGCCAAAGATTTTGATTATGCAACTGCTTTTAATAGCATTGATTATGCAGAATTAAAAAAAGATGTAAACCATTTTATGACTGATTCACAAGATTGGTGGCCAGCAGATTATGGAAATTATGGTCCTTTTATGCTTCGTATGGCGTGGCATAGTGCTGGTACTTATAGAGTTGGAGATGGGCGTGGAGGAGCGCGTTCTGGTTCACAACGTTTTGCGCCAATAAATAGTTGGCCAGATAATGGTAATTTAGATAAAGCACGTTTATTACTTTGGCCAATTAAAAAGAAGTATGGAAACAAATTATCTTGGGCAGATTTAATGATTCTTGCAGGTAACTGCGCAATGGAATCTATGGGATTTGAAACCTTTGGTTTTGCAGGTGGACGAGAAGATGTTTGGGAACCCGAACAAGATATATATTGGGGTTCTGAAACCGTTATGGGAGAGAATGAAGAACGTTATAAAGAGGGTGAGCTAGAAGATCCGCTTGGAGCTGTAATGATGGGTTGGATTTATGTAAATCCTGAAGGCCCTAACGGAAATCCAGATCCAATGGGTTCTGCTAAAGACGTAAGGGAAACCTTTGGTCGAATGGCAATGAATGACGAAGAAACGGTAGCTCTTGTTGCTGGCGGACATACATTTGGTAAAGCGCATGGTGCTGCTAATCCAGATACCTATGTTGGACCTTCACCACATGGAGCTCCAATAGAAGAAATGAGTACTGGTTGGAAAAACACTTACAAATCTGGTGTTTTAGATGATACGATTACAAGTGGAATAGAAGGCGCTTGGACACCCAACCCAATAACTTGGGATCATGATTATTTTGATGTTTTATTAAATTATGATTGGGAATTAACCAAGAGTCCCGCAGGTGCGCATCAATGGAAGCCAACAGCAGCTTCAAATGCGAAAAAAGCACCCAAAGCTGGTGATGCTAGTAATACACAAAATTTAATGATGACTACTGCGGATATCGCTTTAAAAGTAGATCCTAAATATTTAGAAATTTCTAAACGTTTTCATAAAGACCACAAAGCTTTTGAAGATGCTTTTGCAAGAGCATGGTATAAATTGACCCACAGAGATATGGGACCAATTTCTCGTTATTTAGGTCCAGAAGTTCCAAAAGAAGAATTGCTTTGGCAAGATCCAATTCCTGAAGGAACAGTGCTTTCTGATGTAGAAATTGCAACTTTAAAAGAAGCTATTTCAAACACTAACTTATCAATTTCTCAATTAGCAACTACTGCTTGGGCATCTGCATCAACATTTAGAGGTTCAGACATGCGAGGTGGCGCAAATGGAGGAAGAATTCGTTTAGAACCTCAAAAAAGTTGGGCGGTAAATAATCCGTACGAACTAAATAAAGTGCTTACCGTTTTAGAGGCAATTCAAAAAGATTTTAAAGGCAGTGTTTCTATGGCAGATTTAATTGTTTTAGGAGGAAATGTAGCCGTTGAAAAAGGAGTGAAAAATGCAGGGTATACTATTGCTGTTCCTTTTACTTCTGGAAGAGGAGATGCCTCTCAAGAACAAACAGATGTTGCTTCTTTTGGTTATTTAGAACCAAAAGCAGACGGATTTAGAAATTTTATTAAGAAAGATTTAAATCTAGCAGCGGAAGAATTATTAATTGACAGAGCGCAATTATTAACACTTAGTATTCCAGAAATGACTGTTTTAGTTGCTGGTATGAGAGCTTTAGGAACCAATTATGATGCTTCTAAATACGGTGTATTCACAGATGCTGTTGGCACACTATCAAACGATTTCTTAGTAAATATTTTAGATTTTAGTACCACTTGGAAAGCAACTTCTGAAGATGATACCTTATTTGAAGGAACAGATAGAAAAACAGGTATTATTAAATATAGAGGAACAAGAGCCGATTTAATTTTTGGATCAAACACAGAACTAAGAGCTATTGCGGAAGTGTATGCTGCAGACGATGCAAAAGAGCGTTTTGTAAAGGATTTTGTGGCTGCTTGGGATAAAGTAATGAACTTGGATCGTTTTTAATCGATCTTATATATAGCTGGCCGTTCAGCATACTGGAGGCAGTAGCTTATTAATAGAAGAGGGGGATCCATTAGTGGATCCCCCTCTTTACTTGTTGGATCTATATAGGTTGTCCATCTCACTCGATGCGTCGATAGCTTTCGCCTTGCGAGCGATTCCCATTAGCGTCCAAAGAGATTTGTTGGTAACTATCTCGATCTACGATGAGTTCAAATCGAAAAACCTGAGTAGTATCCACAATCTTCATCATGGGGCCGGAAGCGTACTCTAAACGTTCCTCTAAGATGCCGTCTTCTATTTTATATGTTCCAAAACCAAACCATTCATTGGTATCTGCGGGATCGTTACGCGTCCACATTACTTTCCCTTTACTATATATTTTAACCTGACGATAGCCGTTCTCGTTTTCCATGACCTCGGTGATTACATCGTTCTCATACATCTGCTGGTTCACCAATTCCCAAACCCCTTCAAGGTTTTTTAATTCTTCAGTATTATTTATTCTATCACCCGTTACGAGTGTGGCACTCATCAAATAGAAACAAACAATTAATAATGTCTTCATAATAGGAGTTTTTTAGTGATTAGTGTTGAAAATCAACACTATAAGTTACAAAAAAATAGAGAGGTATCACTTCGAATATGAGTTAAAGATCAGTCAATAATTAATTTCAGCTATTTTATATATTTGTTTAAAAAAAAACGGGTAGTAGCTTAGTCCGGTTAAAGTGCTGGTCTGGGGGACCAGAGATCGGAGGTTCGAATCCTCTCTACCCGACCAATAATGTCCAATCATGGAAATGGTTGGCTTTTTTGTTTTTAGGAGCTTCGGGCAAAGGCTTTCTAAAGTGATATGATATACTCAGATGGGAGAGGTGAAGATATTTCCATACGGTATTAACAGCTGTCAAGCAATCATATGCATTGATGCTAATTTTATAATTATTACAACACAGTGTTATCTACTTTTTTATTTGATGAACGGCATAAAGTAGTGTTTGGTTTTCTTTTCCAATACCTGAAATTTAAGAATTTGGTGGTACAACTCTTATCGATCCCGTTTCAAAAAAGTGTGTCCATCTAAAAATTGCAATCGGCTTAGCTCCTACATTTAAGGTTAATAATATATTTGCTAGGCTCAGTTCATTTCTAGGGGCATTGTCTTAACCTTAAAAAAGCTTTTTTTTAACATAAGGTTGCGGTCTTTACCGTTGAAATTGAAGTCCAATGAATTATTTTTGGTGTATAAATCTTACTCATGAAAAAACTATTACCAATATTTGCATTTTGTATAAGCTTTTTGGCTATTTCTCAGGATATTAAACGGGAAAATGTTGATGGAAAAATCATTGTCGAAGGCAGTGATATTGAAGGCATTACTATTTATAATTCCTCATCACGTTTAGGGACAGTGACCAATAAAAATGGTGAATTTGCAATCGCAGTAGCCGCCGATGACCTTATTGAAATTAGAGCCGTAGAATATCAAAATTTTGATATTAGAATTAATGAAGCCATTTTAGAATCAAAAACGATACGTATTTATTTAATTGAAGAAATTAATCAATTAGACGAAGTGTTAGTTTCAACAAAAGGGCTTACCGGTAACCTTAAAACAGACATGAATAGTGTGCACATATTTAACCCTAAACTCGATGCTATTTATTTTGGGATAAAAAGCAAGGATGCTTTGCCCGTTGGTGATGATAACGGAGGTCAGGTTAAAAACTTAGCCATGCAATCACAAGTTCAAGCGATGGTGAATGGTTTAAATGTTGTAAACGTTGTAGATCAATTATTGATACCGCTTTTTAGATCTGAAGTAAAAGATAAGAAAGCCGCAGGAGTACCGGAAGTGCCAGCAAAATCTATTAAATACTATCTTGGCTCTACCTTTTTAGTCGATAATTTTGGTATCCCAGAACACCGCGTAGAAGAGTTTATTAGATATGTTGAAGACGCAACGTTTGACTTTGACTTGTTAAACTATGGTCATGAACTAGAATTTCTTGAATTGCTTAATTCAAAGAGTAAAATGTTTTTAGAGACTAAAGGTCATACCGACTAATGACAATTTTAATACTCCGTAAAGATTAAAAAATTCGGCAAACGAACTAAAAGCCCGATCTGTTTTTTATTCAAAAACTGAGTAGAATTCGGGTCGGCTTTTTTTATATACGCTAGACGGTGGATTGTTTACGGTTGTTTGGTATCTCGTCAAGAGACATGAAAGATCGAGTAAAAGTTTAGCTCTAAGTAGTAGCTAGTTTCAAATCTTGTCTATTAAGTATTGATTTTTATACTTTCGTTAATCTGTTGTTTTTTCCATGATCTCTAAGAACTGCTTTAGGCCTTGTCTTTCTTCTGTAAAATTTATGAATGTAAGCATTGAAATAGTCAAGGAAGCAGCAGCTGTAAGAAGGCTGAAAACAATAAATATGTTGATTCCTCAATCTTGGTGGTTGATCGTAAATGAAATTTTTGATCACATAATTTGGAAGTCAAAACCTTGAATAGACTCATTCAACAATGGATTTATAGGATGGTTCATTAATCTAAAAAACAATGAGATATATGTTGTTTTTTGGTTATTTTATCATAAAAATCAACGAAATGAGCGTTAAAAGCGGTATTTTTGAGGTATTATTAGGATTAGCAAAATAATCTGAAAATAATTTGTTGGATTTGGGTTTGACCTTGGGTTTGCAGATTGAATTAGCAAAAAAGGAAATAAAACATTTTGAATTCTAACAAACAGAACCACCAAACATATCAATCATTAACAGAGTTAGTCGCTATTCTTTCTAAAGAGGAGCGTGAAAAGTATTCTGATATATTTAGCTCAATAGAGTTGTCTAGGAGTGCTTTTAAGGACTGCAGCTCATGGTCAAATGACTCTTACACTCGAAATTGTATCGTTGAAAACGAAAAATTTGAATTGATCCTGCTTTGTTGGGAGATAGGTCAAATTACTCCTATTCATGATCATGGAGGTGAAGAATGTTGGGTAAAAATCATCGAAGGTGAATTTAGAGAGACGATCTACAAAGTGGATGAAGCCGGTGAACTAAATACGGTTAAGTCAACTATTTCAAAGACCGGAGATATCTCTTATATGGTAGATTTTATGGGATGTCATCGTTTAGAGAACCTGTCTGATTCACGAAGTATGACGCTTCATTTATATGCTAAGCCCATTCGTAATTGTAATACGTTTGACGAAAGTTCAAGAAAATTTGTGAACAAGGATTTAATCTATTGTACAGTCTCCGAATTTGGAGAAAAATTAAAATAAGTAAAATTACATGTCTGATCTAAGTAGTGATTTAGTGTTGTTCAATGAGCTGGTTGAAGTCTTAATAAATGAAGAAGAAAGGCATCCGGTAGCTGATCGGATAGATGCAAATGAACTCTACGATTCTATAGATCTTTCGTTGAATTCATCTGCGATGGTTGATGAGGAGTTTAAGACAGTACTAAAAGAGGTGTTAGTGTCTACGCCAAAAACAGCTACAAATCTGTTTTTTAACCAACTTTTTGGAGGCAGACAAAGCAAAGCTGTTTTGGGTGATTTACTCGCTGTGATGCTCAATAACAGTATGTATACATACAAGGTTGCCGGCCCTCAAGTTGGGATTGAGCAGGAAATTATCAGACAATCTTGTGAGTTAGTTGGTTACGGATCCCAAAGCAATGGGACTTTTCCAACAGGAGGTTCAATGAGTAATTACATGGCCTTGGTTATGGCACGTGACGCTAAGGATCCTAATTCTAGAACCGAAGGCATGAGACAGCCAATGGTTGTTTACACATCCAAAGAATCCCATTATTCAAATGCGAAAAATGCAAGTTTCGCTGGAATTGGTAAAAACAATATTCGTTACATACAAGCAGATTCTAAGGGGCGAATGATTCCTAAGAACCTTGAAAATCAAATCATTGAAGACTTAAGCAATGGTTTCATTCCAACGTATGTAAATGCGACTGCAGGTACCACAGTATTAGGAGCATTTGATCCAATAAATGAAATTGCCGACATCACTGAAAAATATAATATCTGGCTGCATGTGGATGGAGCTTATTGTGGAAGTGTGATATTTAGTGCAAAGTATAGGCATCTTGTAAAAGGGATGGAACGATCTAATTCATTCAGCTATAATGCACACAAGATGCTGGGAACACCGTTAACATGTTCTATCATTTTGGTGAATGATAAAAAGCACTTACATGATTCGTTTAGTAATGAAGCCGATTATCTGTATCAAACGGATGGAGACGATTTCAATCTGGGTAAAACTTCATTCCAATGTGGGAGAAGAAATGATGCTTTGAAATTTTGGACACTTTGGAAGTCTGTTGGAACGAACGGCTTGGAGCAAATTGTAGATCAACAATTTGAGCTGGCAAATGTTGCTCTTGAATACACACAAAATAACCCAGACTATACTGTATACAGTTTCGATGATTCTGTCTCTATATGTTTTAATTATAAAAATATTGAGCCAATGACGCTTTGTACGGCCCTATATGAGGATCAAATTACGGTGGTAGGTTTTGGGGCTTTTAGAGATGAGACTTTTATTCGATTAGTTACTATTAACGCGAATAATACGAAAAAAGATATTTTGAACTTTTTTAGAGTTCTAGAAGAATTCGTTGCGAAGACTCCAAACTTGGCAAAAGTGAAGGAAGAGGTTCAGGAACAATTATAAGAAGGAGGGAGTATCGCAAACGCTATGCACTAAGAATAATAAAGCGCTCTTGAGGTAGTATTAAATTTTATAGCCTTAGGAGGTTACAAATGGTGTTGGCATTATAGACAAATAATAGGAGGACTATGGATACATACTTTGTATTCAGTCGGATCCATAATCCATTGTAAAATAGGTGTTTAAAAAATAAGTGTATATAAGCGCTCGTTGCGATCATCGTTTTTATGCTAAAGGTTTTTGAGCATAAATTTTTTATACATTCCTATTGGCATCATACCGATTTCTCTTCTATGTCTATCTAAATGTTCTGTATCGGCTAATTCAACTTTCTTATGAATAAGGTCGACCTTGGGAAATTGCGTCCCATAGCGTTGTTTGTCGCCATTATTAATTCTTATTCTATCAGATAAATATGCATAGCTTTGGCCATCCATACCTCCATTTTTAACGGCTGTTTTAATATTCTCTAACTGAGATTTTTACCACTCCTTATCGCCATCAGAATGCTGTATCATCAGAAAGATTCCATTCATGGCATCTTTTCCTATTAATCTTTTAGCAGGGAATCCAAATTCTCTAAATATCTCCTTTAGCCGATGTCTATTCCTTGTATCTACATTTATACCCGTATCCTTTGTTATTTGTGAGGGGGCCAAATTGTATTTAGCAATGATGTCACTCATCAAATTTTCGCGTACAGCTTGATCGTCAACGTACATTTTTATTACTTCTATCTGAAGTGTTTTGTTTTTTACGTGCTCTTTAGAAATATTTCTTGAGATTGTCTATTTAAAATTTTACTATTTCATCATTCTTTCCGAGTTTAGATTTTATATCCAATCCTGTAATGAGAAATTTTATATCCATCTTCTCAGAAGAGTTCATTAGAGAATCAAACTGTACATCAGCAATTTCGAAATTTTCATTCATGGAGCTTTCTATCATTCTCCAGCCAAGTTTCCACACGTCGTTTTCATCCATGTGAGAATTTGAACTGTGTTTACAGGATGAAACTATGCTTACGCCAAGAATTAGAATTATAGATAAGTAGTTTTTCATTTTAAACTTCGTGGGCTTTTATTTTTTTCAGTATCTAAGACAATGAATTATAGTAAAATTCCGAACTAATTTTGATCTCAAGCTGTTTCGAATAATACGTTTAATTGGAAATTATGGGCAGCCTTATTTGCGATGCATATTTTGAGGAATGATGCA
>JBLHXM010000076.1:0-15976 GCA_047630395.1 Dokdonia sp. | reverse complement strand
AGGTATTGGGCCATACACTGAAGCCAAGCTGAATGACCTAGGCATTTTTACCTTTGAACAAATTGGAAAGTTTACAGATGATGACATTGGCACGGTAACGGAGCTTATCAAGTTTTTTCCAGATCGAATTAAAAATGACCGCTGGGTTGCGAAAGCTAATGATTTGAAATTCCGAGCCTCTAAAGATGATGGTCAGGATAATCCTTCAAAAAAAAAGATAATAACTAATGAAAAAGCCACCTAATTAGGTGGCTTTTTTTATTCAGTTTATATAATGACTTAGTTGTTTCCTAATATCAAAGGAAGACCGTCTTTACTTGATCCCACGATTACCACCTTAGAATTAGGTGACTCTGCTAACTTTAATGTCGCATCGATACCCTTATCTTGAAGAATCTTATCGGTAAGCGATGCACTCAAAATCTTATTTGCATCTGCTTTTCCTTGTGCTTCAATACGTACTTTGTCGGCTTCTTTTGCTGCAGTAACAAGCCTAAACTCGTATTCCAATGATTCCTGCTCTTGCTTTAACTTTCGCTCAATTGCCACCTTAATCGTTTGTGGCAGAGTTACATCACGCACCAAAACAGAATTCAACTGAATATATTGAGGTTCAACTTTACGCATTGTTTCTTCAAAAATTTCATTCTGAATCGCATCACGCTTTGTAGAATACAATTGCTCTGGTGTATATCTTCCCACCACACTTCTCGCAACAGCTCTAATTTCTGGAATAATAACAACGTCCAGATAATTTTCACCCTTCGTTTGGTGTAATAATCCAAGCTTGTCAGCTTGCGGCTGATATAATACAGATACATCCAAATTAATCTCTAGTCCATTAGAAGAAAGTACTTGCATTTTCTTTTCAAATACTTCTTGCTGCTTGGTATTGTATATGTATACTTTATTCCAAGGTGCGATAATGTGAAAACCTTCGCCTAAAGCAGGTTCATCAGTAACAACCCCTCCACCAAAAGTTTTAAATAATACGCCTGCCTCTCCAGATCCAATATTAACAGAGGATTTGGTTATAAAGATAGCCAATACAATAATAATAATAACAATAGGTAATCCTATCTTCGGTAATTTTTCCATAATATGTTTGTTGTTTATTTTATTAATAATTTAAGTAAGTCCGTTATATTTCCGCATAAACCATTCAATGGCGAGTAAGGCGGCTAGCACCCCAAGCAACCACTTCCAGTCCACTAAAGGTACGTTATTTTCATTGCTCTTTTGAATTGGTCGAAATCGGCCATCACTGGTGAGGTTTTCAATAAGTGCGTCCGTTTGATCTATGGTAAATAGATTTCCACTGCTTGTTGTTGCAATTTCCCGCAAGGGTTGAACTGCCGCATTCAAGAATTGCTTCTCCACATCAAAAGGAACGATCGTAAAGGAGCCGCTACGGGCTAAACCTTGTCCGTCCACCGATACGGTAAAGCGATACTCCCCGGGTTGTAAATTGCTGAGGTCAATTTGATATCCCGTTTTTTGCAAGAGAAATGGAGCCTCATAGACTTCATTAGACTCTTTATGTGTCGTCTTAATATTAACAGAAGCCCGTCCGTCAAACACATAATTCTTGTCAAAGTATTGTGCGTATAACTTTACATCACCATTGCCATAATAGAAAGAGTCAAAATCAATATTCAAGCGACTCTTCTTTTTATCAGAAGCAGCATACTGCACTAGCTTATCAATAAAGTTATCGAAGGATTCAAAACTACGTCCATCGACAAAGCTTTGAGCTCTCCAACGCCAAAGCCCCTCTCCAAAAATATATACACCTCTCCTGCCATTTTGATCTGAAGTCAACAGCAATGGATCTTCCGTCTCAATGCTTCCTATACGCTGATACAGTGCAACATCTGCTTCCCCCTTGAGCCGTAGCTCTCCAAAGGCCGCTGTAAGTGGAGGAAAGTCTTCAAAACCAAAGTCTTCAATCAAAAACGATGAAAAATTACGATTATACACTGCCTGTACTTCTTCACGTTCCCCAGTAAGTTCTTTTGTGACAACCGTCTGCGCTTCGTTTAAAAAACGCCAATCGGTTTCCCTCCCTGTGATTGTGATATTGTTTTTCCCCAATAGATCCAACTCGGTAAACAAGCTTTCAAAATTACGGGTAGGCTGGTACAAAATAACCAATTGATACTCATTCAATTTTCCAAAGGCTTCAGAAGGTTTCAAAAGAGTTACCGTACGCAGCCTATTGCTTTCTATACTCTTTTTTAAAGCTCCCAAATCAGGATGTACGACATCAGATATAACCGCAACCTTCGTCTTTTGATCAATCACTTCGATTGCAAAGTTTCGCTTATTATTGGTCGTGTTCTTTTCAGCAGTGATGGGTGAAAGCGCCATACTAAACTGTCTCACCCCTACTGCTTCTGCGGGTAGAAGGACATTAAAAACTTTGGATGTGTTCTCTGCTGAGAATTGTACATTTTCTTGATACATGGTTTTGCCGCCTGAACGAATAACCAATCTGGATGACACCGCATTGTCGCCGTTAAAATTGGCAAAAATCTCTACTGGAAATTTATTATTAATATAAGCGTACTTATTTACGTTGACCTGACCAATTTTAAGGTCGTCATACTTCAAGGTATCCCCTACCACAACAGGGTATAATGGATGTTTATAGTTTTTTGCAGTATAGACATACCCTTCTCCTAGGGTTTGATTTCCATCGGTGATAACAACCGTTGGAGCCATTTCATCTTTATAAATAGTTTGTAACGCCTTCAATGCAGACGAGATATTCGTTTGAGGTTCTGAAAAGTCTAATGAGTCCAACGGAGATATCGCTGCCCCAAAATTGAAGTATTGTATATCAAAGGCTTTGTTTAAGGTCTCGCTTTCGCGAAAGCGTGCAAGGACATCTATCACTTGATCCTTCCCTCCTAGATGTTCCATACTGATAGAATTATCAATAGCAACGGCCAAAGAAGGCTTTTCAGTGTAGTAGGAAACCTGTTTGTATTTGGGGTTAATCAACAGCAAGAGTAAGCCAAAAACTGTAAGAAACCGCAGCGAAGCATATACCTTGTTCCTGTTGGTTTTGTATTTGGCTTTATAGAAATACTGAAACATCGCAAAACCCAATGCAAGTATTGCAGCTCCAATAATTAATAAAAGTGTTGTTGATTGCATAAATTGTTATCTCAGGCGCTGCTTATAGGTTTTCTAGGTAAGCATTCCTCCATCAACATTCAAAACTTGTCCGGTAATATATGCACTCATATCACTAGCGAGAAACACACAGGCATTTGCAATATCTTCAGGAGAACCACCACGTTTCAATGGAATCGCATTACGCCATCCATTGACGGTTTCTTCATCCAACTTTGCAGTCATTTCTGTTTCAATAAAACCAGGAGCAATCACATTGGTTCTAATGTTACGAGACCCTAATTCCAAGGCCATGGACTTAGAAAATCCAATCATACCCGCTTTGGAAGCTGCATAATTTGATTGTCCAGCATTTCCTTTCACCCCCACGACAGAACTCATATTGATGATACTTCCTTTGCGTTGTTTCAGCATAGTGCGCTGTACAGCTTTGGTCATATTAAAAATTGACTTTAGGTTCACTTCGATTACCTTATCAAAATCTTCCTCTGCCATACGCATGAGCAAATTATCTTTGGTAATACCTGCATTATTTACGAGGATATCGATACTCCCAAATTCTTCCAAAACGGCTTTTGCCAATGTAGCAGATTGTTCAAAATCGGCGGCATTACTTTTATACCCTTTGGCTTTAATTCCTAAGGCGTTTAATTCTATTTCCAATTCATTGGCAGCAGCTTCTGAAGAGCTATAAGTAAAAGCTACGTTTGCGCCATGTTTTGCAAACACTTGGGCAATTCCTTTTCCAATTCCTCGGCTAGCACCAGTAATGATGGCCGTTTTTCCTTCGAGTAGTTTCATAAAATGGTCGTCGTTTATCTTAAAACTTAGGTTTATTGTTGTTATTGTTTCGCTTTCGCAAAAGCGATATAAGTACGATCTACGATGCTACTCAAAGATAAGAATTCCCATAAGGCTAGGCACAAAAAAACCTCTCGAAAATTCGAGAGGTTTTTTAATTCTATAGTACATCACTAAGATGTTTATCTCATTACTTCGGCGATCTTCTTTCCAATTTCTGCTGGACTATCTACCACATGAATTCCACATTCGCGCATAATTGCTTTTTTTGCTTGTGCTGTATCGTCAGCACCACCAACAATCGCTCCGGCGTGACCCATTGTACGACCTGCAGGTGCAGTTTCTCCAGCGATAAAACCAACAACAGGCTTTTTACTTCCACTATTCTTATACCAATAAGCAGCATCTGCTTCTAACTGTCCTCCAATTTCACCAATCATTACCACCGCTTCCGTTTCAGGATCGTTGATTAATAATTCAACAGCTTCTTTGGTGGTCGTTCCAATAATTGGATCTCCACCAATACCAATAGCTGTCGTAATTCCAAGACCCTGCTTCACAACTTGATCAGCAGCTTCATAGGTCAATGTTCCTGATTTAGAAACAATACCTACTTTCCCTTTCTTGAATACAAAACCTGGCATAATACCCACTTTAGCCTCTCCTGGAGTAATCACTCCTGGACAGTTTGGGCCTATTAATCTACAATCTCTTCCTTTGATGTAATCTGCAGCGACAATCATATCTGCCACAGGTATACCTTCGGTGATTGTAATAATGACTTTAATTCCAGCATCAGCAGCTTCCATAATAGCATCGGCAGCAAAAGCTGGCGGCACAAATATAATTGTAGTGTCTGCTCCTGCTTTTTCAACAGCCTCTTGTACGGTATTGAAAACAGGTCTATCAAGATGTGTTTGTCCACCTTTGCCCGGAGTAACACCACCTACTACATTAGTTCCATATTCGATCATCTGTTCTGCGTGGAAAGTTCCCTCGCTCCCAGTAAATCCTTGAACAATAATCTTTGAATCTTTATTGACTAAAACGCTCATTGGTTTATTTTAAATTTTGCGTTACAAAAGTAACGGTTTGCACGCGTACTATGAAGTAAATATTTAGAGAATTTTACAACCACGAAGTGAGCGCTTCTTCTCCTTCTTCTGGCGGCTGACTCATTTGATATCCTTTGAACAGTTTGCCTTCTTTAACTTCCCAAATAGCAATGAAATGCGCTACTGGAAACTCCTCATTAGGAGCTTCAATGGTTGTCACAAAATATGTCATCCGAATAGTCACGGTATCTCCATCCTCTACTAAATGGGTTATATGAGCGCGCACCGAATCAAATGACTTGCCAGCTTCTTGTGCCATCGCGAGTACTTCATTTCTATTTTGGTGCACAAAACCAGTTCTTGCATTCCAAAATAGCTCCATGTCAGGGTGCAAAAATTTTTCTACATTCTCATTGTGATTAAAGAAATCAGAATTATAAAAATCTGCGACGACTTGTTTAGGACTTGTGCTCATTATTTCTGCTTTAATTTTTCTAATAACTCTTGAACTTGGCGCAATGCTGCAAGCTCTTTATATTTTACTCTAAATTCTCCTGCTGGAGAACCAAAATAACTTTTATGACCCGGAAGTGACTTACTGACACCACTTTGAGCAGAAACAATAGCTTTCTCTCCTATCGTAATACCGCTCGTTACTCCTACCTGCCCCCATAGGGTTACTTCATCTTCAATAACCACACAACCGGCAATTGTAGTTTGAGCCGCGATCAACACCTTTTTACCTATAACAGTATCGTGACCTACATGTACTTGATTATCTATTTTGGTGCCTTCACCAATGGTGGTATCACCTGTAACACCTTTATCAATAGTGCTTCCAGCTCCAATATCAACATGACTATGTATCACCACGCGGCCACCTGATTTAAGTTTATCAAATCCTTCAGGGCGCTTTTTATAATAAAAAGCATCTCCACCTAAAATTACACCCGCATGAATCGTAACATAATCCTCAATGACTGTATTATCGTATATACTCACATTAGCATGAATCACACAATACTTACCAATCGCTACATTATTCCCTACAAATGTATTCGGTTGGATTATAGTACCCTCTCCTATTTTTGCGCTCTCAGAGAGCATACTACTTGCTGCGACAAAAGGCTTGAAGTGATCTGTTAGGATATTGAAATCACGAAAAGGATCGTCAGAAATAAGCAACGCCTTTCCTTTAGGGCACTCCACCTCTTTGTTGATCAAAACAATGGTAGCATCACTTTGCAATGCCTTATCGTAATACTTAGGATGATCTACAAAAACAATATCACCTGCGGTAACCACATGTATTTCGTTCATACCCAAAACAGGGAAGTCATCTGCTCCTACATGAGATACATCTAAGATCTGAGCAATTTCGATGAGGGTATAAGGTCTTTTAAATTTCATTGTAACGAATATAAAAAAAATAATCCCGCTAGAGAGCGGGATTGGTAGTAGTTTATTAAGAAGGACTAACCCTTTACACGCTCTTTATATGTACCTTTTTCTGTCTCCACTTTAATTTTATCACCTTCATTGATGAATAGTGGAACATTCACAGAAGCTCCTGTTTCAACAGTCGCTGGTTTTGTAGCGTTTGTAGCTGTATTCCCCTTAACACCAGGCTCAGTATGTGTAACTTCAAGAATGACACTTGCCGGCATATCTACAGACAACGGCGCTTGATCCTCAGAGTTAATCAAAATAGTGACCACTTCTCCTTCTTTTAAAAGATTAGCAGCATCCAAAGATTCCACTTGCAGGGCAATTTGAGAATAATCCTCTGTATTCATAAAATGATACCCTTCACCATCATTGTATAAGAATTGAAATTTATGCGTTTCTACACGAACCTCATCAATTTTGTGACCTGCTGAAAACGTATTATCCAACACCTTACCACTGGTAACGCTTTTCATTTTGGTACGCACAAACGCAGGGCCTTTACCAGGTTTAACGTGCAAAAATTCAATGATTTTATAAATATCGTGATTGTAGTGGATGCATAGTCCATTACGAATGTCTGAAGTAGTTGCCATTGTGTTTATTTTATTAGTAGTATGTCCGTTCTAATTCGAGTACACACTAGTTATAACTAATCTTAAACAAGAATACTTACAAAGTCATCCTTGCTATGATATATGTACTTTTTATTAAGAATTAAAATAACCTTTCATGATTCCTCTCTGAGAATTGCGAATAAACTGCAAAATCTCGTCGCGTTCTGAAGTTGCCTCCATTTCTGCTTCGATGATTCCTACCGCTTGCGTATTATTATAGTTCTTCTGGTACAAGATGCGGAAAATATTCTGAATTTCTCTAATCTTTTCTGTGGTAAATCCACGACGGCGTAAACCGATAGAGTTAATCCCCACGTAGCTCAATGGCTCACGTCCTGCTTTTACAAAAGGCGGAACATCCTTACGCACTAAAGAACCTCCAGTGACAAAAGCGTGACTTCCGATAGTGCAAAATTGCTGTACAGCAGCCATACCGGCGAGTACCACATAATCCCCCACAGTGATATGTCCTGCGAGTGTGCTATTATTCGAGAAAATACAATTATCACCTACAATACAATCGTGGGCAATATGGCAATAGGCCATAATCCAACAGTCCTTTCCAATCTGTGTTTTCATACGATCCGTTGTACCTCGATTGATAGTCACACACTCTCTAATGGTTGTGTTGTCACCAATAATGGTTACGGTATCCTCGTCATTAAATTTTTTATCCTGTGGAATGGCTGAGATAACGGCACCTGGAAAAATACTAACATTCTTTCCAATGCGAGCACCTTCCATGATTGTTACATTGGATCCAATCCAACTCCCCTCACCGATCACAACATTATTATGTATGGTGGTGAATGGTTCTATCACAACATTCTTGGCTATTTTGGCACCAGGATGTACGTAGGCTAATGGCTGATTCATAGTTTACTTATTCTTTACTTTAACAATTTGAGCCATAATTTCGGCTTCAGAAACTAGCTTGCCATTGGCATAAGCTCTTGCTTGCATTTGACAAATACCCCTGCGTATAGGGGACATCAAATCCAATTTAAAAATGAGCGTATCACCAGGAACAACCTGTTGTTTGTAACGCACTTTATCAATCTTAAGTAAGTAGGTCAGATAATTTTCTGGATCAGGAACTGTACTCAATACAAGAATCCCACCTGTTTGAGCCATAGCTTCAATCTGCAAAACTCCCGGCATCACTGGTGATCCTGGAAAATGACCCACAAAGAACGGTTCGTTCATAGTGACATTTTTCATACCAATCACGTAATTTTCCGTCAACTCCAAAATCTTATCTACCAATAAAAATGGAGGTCTGTGTGGCAGCATTTCCATAATCTGATTTACATCTTTTACGGGTTTAGCATGCAAATCAACCACAGGAACGTAATTCCGGCGTTCAGCTTTGATGATTTTCTGAAGCTTCTTTGCAAACTGCGTATTTACAAAATGCCCAGGCTTGTTAGCAATAACCTTCCCTCTTATCCGAGTTCCCACTAAAGCAAGATCACCTATAACGTCTAGCAACTTATGACGTGCAGCTTCATTAGGGTGATGCAAGGTTAGGTTGTCTAATATGCCATTAGGTTTTACAGCAATATGATCCTTTTTAAATGCTATTCTCAATTTATCCATGGTTGTAGGAGATAATTCCTTATCCACATACACTATAGCATTGTTTAAATCTCCTCCTTTTATAAGACCATGCTCTAAAAGCATTTCTATTTCATGTAGAAAGCTAAACGTTCTACTATCTGATATTTCTGATTTGAATTCCGATATATGCTGGATACTGGCGTTTTGAGTTCCTAAGACTTTAGTTCCAAAATCCACCATGGTGGTTACTTTATACTCTGTGGAAGGCATAAGAATTATTTCACTCCCAGTCTCCTCATCGATATAGGTAATAATATCTTTAACAACATATTCTTCTCGCCCCGCTTCTTGCTCTTTAATTCCTGCTTTTTCTAATGCCTCTACAAAGAACTTTGAAGACCCATCCATTATGGGTGGCTCTGATGCATTGAGCGCAATCAATATATTGTCAATCTCTAATCCAACACAGGCAGCCAGTACATGCTCCGTTGTTTGAATAGACACCCCATTCTTTTCTAAGTTAGTACCGCGCTGTGTGTTCGTTACAAAAGAAGCATCCGCAGCTATAACAGGTTGCCCTTCTAAATCCACACGTTTAAATTGATATCCGTGATTCTCTGGGGCAGGCAAAAAGGTCATCGTGACCTCTGCTCCTGTATGAAGTCCAACACCTGTAAGCGTTACTTCCTTAGCAATAGTGCGCTGTTTTACCGTGATTACACTCATTACTTATCTCTTTTTTCTAGTTGGTTAACTGTATTTACAAGTTTCGGAAGGTTCTTAAAATGAACATAAGATCGACTCCACTCACCGTAATTAAAGGCCGGTGACCCTTGCAATACTTCGTCGTCTTTTATATTTCTTCCTATACCAGATTGCGCCTGAACACGCACACGATCTCCAATAGTTATGTGACCTGCAATTCCTACCTGACCTCCAATAAGGCAATGCTTTCCAATTTTGGTTGAACCCGCAATACCAGTTTGTGCTGCAATAGCGGTATGTTCGCCAATTTCAACATTATGAGCGATTTGAATTTGGTTATCCAATTTAACTCCTTTTCGAATGATTGTTGAACCTAAAGTTGCTCTATCAATGGTAGTACCTGCTCCAATATCAACATGATCTTCTATGATCACATTACCCGTTTGCGGCACCTTACTATATTCCCCCTTTTCATTGGGTGTAAAACCAAATCCATCTGCCCCTACAATAGCACCACTATGAATATACACAGTACTACCTATCACTGATTCAGAATAAATTTTAGCTCCAGCAAAAACAACACAATTATCTCCAATAGCTACATTGTCACCAATATAAACGTTGGGGAATATCTTTACATTCTTTCCTATAACTACATTATCACCTAAATAAGAAAAGGCCCCTAAATAAAGATCTTCACCATAAACGGCAGAGTCAGAAATAAAACTCGGTTGTTCTATACCGGTCTTATTTAGTTTCACCTGGTTGTAGTATTCTAGGAGTTTTGAAAAAGATTTATACGCATCCTCCACTTTGATTAAGGTAGTCTTAATTTCTTCCTCGGGTTCAAAGTCATTATTCACAATTGTGATAGTAGCTTCCGTACTATAAATGTAGGATGTGTATTTTGGATTGGCTAGAAAAGTTAGAGATCCTTCGATCCCTTCTTCTATTTTGGCAAGTTTAGAGACTTCGGCTTCTGGGTTACCCACAACGGTTCCCTCTAAAATTCCTGCGATTTGTGCGGCTGTAAATTTCATTGATTGCAAAAATAGTAAAAATTTAGTTTTTGGGTTTTGGGAAGCAGATATAGTTTTTAACTACTGTTTTCATAAGAGATTTCAAACTCAATTGATCGCTAGCCTTTACTACGTCTACAATTTTACCATTAGACAGCAAGATATTAATACCTCCTTGTGTATAATTATATGCCTGATTTGAAATTGTTCCCGAAAACACGAAGTAGGCAGCCTCTGATTCTGAAAGATTGTGGGTGGTCATCAAAGCTGCGATATATTTATCTAATTTCGCTTTCGCGAAAGCCTTTTTACGAATCTTTACTTGTAATAAATCTCGATTAATTATCGCCTTTGATAGTTCTGAAAGAACGAAATCGTCCACATCGCACCACTCCTTCATCGCCGAAATAATATCATAATCGTCCAATTTGGAGAAAGTATCTAATACTGCATCTGTAAAATTCCCGGCATCAATTTTATGTTTCAAAAAATAAGTCAATGCGGTACTTGCTGGAAGCTCAACTCCTTGATGAGAGAGTTCTTTGGCACGTTTCAGCACCCGAGTAATCAATTGCTCGGCGACGAGACTTGTCTTGTGCAAGTATACCTGCCAATACATCAGCCGACGTGCTACTAAAAATTTCTCAACAGTGTATACCCCTTTCTCTTCCACAATCAACTCGTCATCCTTCACATGCAACATGGCTATAATACGATCTGTATTAATATTGCCCTCTGCCATTCCCGTATAAAAACTATCACGTTTCAAATAGTCGGTGCGATCCATGTCTAATTGCCCCGAAACTAGTTGATTTAGAAATTTACGTTCATAAGTACCTTTGAAAATTGAAATGGCTAGTGTTAAACTTCCGTTAAACTCTTTATTCAAAACCTTCATAAAAGCCTCCGAAATATACTCATGATGAACCCCCTCTACGATACTATGCTCCATAGCATGTGAGAATGGACCATGACCAATGTCGTGTAATAGGATTGCAATAAGCGTAGCCTCTTCTTCTTTTTTAGAAATAACAACCCCTTTAGCAAGGAGTGTCTGAAGAGCCTTTTGCATAATATGTAAACACCCAACTGCATGATGAAAACGCGTGTGATGCGCACCAGGATAAACCAAATAGGAAAGTCCCATCTGAGTAATTCGACGCAACCTCTGAAAATATGGGTGCTGAATAAGATCAAAAATCACTCCATTTGGAATGGTAATGAAGCCGTAAATCGGATCATTGATTATGGTAGTTTTATCTAGCTGCAAATTATTGTTTTAAAAGGAAGGTAGTCTTTGCATTATTCCACTATGAATTTTGGAGTTAAAAGGCGATCTTCACCAACAAAGATAACATTTCGAATTCGATATAATAATAAGCGTAATGAGCAGTTAACTTATTTATAGAGATACATAGAACTTCCACTTCCTTTTTAAAGGAATACGATTCTCAACTAATACAAAACAACGCATGGGCAACATCAAAATACTTTGGGTAGACGACGAAATTGATTTACTAAAACCGCATATCCTATTCTTAGAAAAGAAAGACTATGATGTTACCACCTGCAATAGTGGTACGGAGGCTATAGATATTATAGAGGAACAAAATTTTGATATTGTTTTTCTGGATGAAAACATGCCAGGACTCACAGGCCTTGAAACACTTAGTGAAATAAAAAATCGACGTGAAAGTGTTCCTGTGGTTATGATTACTAAGAGTGAAGAAGAATATATCATGGAAGAAGCTATCGGTTCAAAAATCGCCGATTACTTAATCAAACCTGTCAATCCCAACCAGATACTACTTAGCCTAAAGAAGATCTTAGATAACAGCCGTTTGGTATCTCAAAAAACCACGTCTTCTTACCAACAGGAGTTTAGAAAGATTGCCATGGACATGTCGATGGTGAACTCTTATGAAGAATGGGCAGAACTCTATCAAAAGTTGATCTATTGGGAAATGGAACTCGAAAATATTGAGGACCATAGTATGTTTGAGATTTTAGAGTCTCAGAAGCTAGAAGCCAATAATCAGTTCTGCAAGTTTGTTGATAAAAACTATCCAGATTGGTTTGACGGACATGATGCTCCTACCATGTCTCATAGTTTATTTAAAGATCGCGTTGCACCGCATTTGGAAAAAGGAAAGCCTACCTTGTTTGTCGTAGTAGACAATCTACGCTATGATCAATGGAAAGCGTTTGAGCCTCATATGAATGCTTATTACAAAAAAATAGAAGAAGATCCCTATTTCAGTATCCTTCCAACGGCTACTCAATATGCCCGTAATGCTATTTTTTCAGGATTAATGCCTAGTGAAATGAAGAAAAAGCACCCAGATCTCTGGCTAGACGATACGGACGAAGGTGGAAAAAACATGCATGAAGCAGCTTTTTTAGAAGCACAATTAAAGCGATTGCGTTTGGATTTAAAATGGGAATACCACAAGATCACCAACCTTAGAAACGGAAAGAAGCTCGCGGAGAATTTTAAATCCCAAAAAGGGAACGACCTGACTGTTGTCGTGTACAACTTTGTAGATATGCTCTCGCATTCCAAAACAGAAATGGAAGTCATCAAAGAGCTCGCTAGTAATGATAAAGCCTACCGCTCATTAACAGAGAGCTGGTTCAAGAACTCACCTTTGTTAGATATGATCCAGCAAGCACAGCAAATGGGCTTTAAGCTCATTATCACTACCGATCACGGAACTATTAATGTCAAACATCCATCTAAGGTGATAGGCGACAAAAACACAAGCTTAAATCTACGCTACAAAACGGGTCGTAGTTTAACCTATGAAAACAAAGATGTACTCGCTGCAAAAGACCCCAGAACGATTCACTTACCATCGATCAATATGAGTAGTTCTTATATTTTCGCGAAGAGTGATCTCTTTTTTGCATATCCCAACAACTATAATCATTACGTGAGTTATTTTAGAAACACCTACCAACATGGTGGCGTAAGTCTAGAAGAGATGATTATACCGTTTGCGGTGCTTGAGCCTCGTTAATATCTAGTTCTTTTTGCAACTGTTTTAAGAAATAGGAAGTGTTAATTCCAGTCACTCTTTTAAAGTGATTGGAAAATGACCTTGTGTTCGAAAATCCCGCCTCTTCTGCGATTGCATCAATGGTATAGGACCTAATTTTTGAATTTACTTGAAGCACTTCTATGATCGCATGGATACGCAAGGTGTTTATATAGTGTGAAAAATTAACTCCTTTGATCGCATTGATATACTTTGAAAGATAGGAAGAATTGGTATCTAGAGCGGTTGCCAAGGATTTTAAACTCAAGCGTGTATTTACATATCCTTTTTCCAACTCAAAACGCTCCAAGCCTTTTGCAATACGTTCGATTTGCCTGGCATCAAGATCAAAGAGTTCTTGAAAACCGACGTTCTTCGTTCTTCTATTTCGTTGATTTTCGCTGCGTTCCATACTTTTTTTTAATCTTTCAAAACGCCGTTTAAAAAGTATCCGTTGGACAATAAAATAGCCAATCACTAGACTTGCAATCATTAAAAACACATAATAGATCATTTTCTTATGTTTATTCAACTGATTACTAACACTAAGCTCCTGAATGATTGCCTCCTTTTCTGACAATAGCTCAGGAATGGTATAGCTCTTCGTTATTGCCGGAGCGATTTCAAGATAGTTGGCAGTGAGCTCCTCATCAAATAGGATCAACTTATTCAGAAACTCTAACTGTTTGTCTTTATCCCCTTGTTCTTCATAATAGGCGATTAGTGTTTTATATCCGTCCCCTAGCTCTTCGAATTCGTCATGTGTTACTTGATATAGACTATCTGCTTTACTCAATGATGCCACGGCCAGTTCCTTTTCTCCTAAACCCCAGAGACACAAACCCTTTATTACGCAAGACCGACTAATCCCATAATCATCGTTCTCAAGACTATTACTGAGATAAGCGCTCGTATAGATCAACGCCTCCTTATAATCGCCTTGTTTCCACAAAATACCTCCTTTAAGCCCATTGTAATTGTCAATAGTCTCTGGAAAATCATACTTCTTGCCGTAGAGCTGTACAGAATCTAGATATATCTCTGCATACTTAAAATCATTAATCGCATAATACGCCTGAGCTATCGAGTAAAAATTTGAGGTTAATAACTCATTTCTCACATCTCCCCAAGCTAGTGATTTTTGTATTTCATCAAAACCCCTAGACCTAATGTCGTCTTGCTCCTCTATTAAATCGATTATTCCAGCATTAATATCGCCCCAAGTAGCATTTAGTTTATTTATACAGGATTTAATAAAAAAGATATTTGATACTCCATTCTGATATTCCTTAGCTGCAAGCAAAGCCCTATTAGCTTTTCGATAATCTCCACGCTCAAAATAGTACTGAAATTTACTCATATAAGGAAGTGATGGGTAATACTGGGCTTTTATAGTTTTGGTGAACCCAATGCTCTTGTTTAAATAAACAGTATCTACAGGGGTGAGACGGCCCAACATTAAATAACCTCTGCCAATACTCAAAGAATCATTAGACTCAAATGATTTAATAATAAAACTTTTTGCAAAAACTCTACTAGACAAAATATCTTTTAAACCATCATTTGAATGATGAGGAGCAGCCTTTTTATATAATTTGTAAATATCCTCTTTAGACAAACTTAATAATGAATCAGGAACATTTAAATCTCTGAAATGCATTTCTTGAGCAAAATGAAATTGCGTAAATAAAAATAGTAACACAAAAAACTTAATTTTTAATCTCATGCCCTAAGCTACTAAAAAAAGTCAATGAGTGTCCAGTGTAGGCTAGAACATTCATGAATATTACATTATGTAATCATACCTAATGTAATTATAAGTGTAGGAATTTTCTCTAACTTGTATCAAATAATACACCGTTACACAACTAACAAAACCGACAGAACACCCAATACCATTTTTAAATTCAATTTCCTTTCTTATATTAGCCTTGCCCAAACGTTGAACTAAAAATGAAAATAACCTACGAACTGTCAGAAATTGATAGTATTGCTGCCCAGATCCTAAAAAGGGCAAAGAGTAAAGTCTTGCTTTTTTATGGAGAAATGGGTGTAGGTAAAACTACATTGATTAAATCCATCACTCAGCAATTAGGAATACAGGAAACGGCTGTAAGCCCCACCTTCTCTATCGTAAACGAATATCGCAATGATCGGGATATGGTCATCTATCATTTTGATTGCTATCGTTTGGAACAGCCTGAAGAAATTTTAGATCTAGGGTTTGAGGAATATGTATATGAAGGAGACCTCGTGCTTATAGAATGGCCTCAAAATATTGAACCTTTTTTGCCTGATGAGCATACAGAAGTACGTATTGAGACTAAAACGAATAATAATCGCACGTTGACAATACATGAGGTATGTTAATATTTTGTTAAAATATTAACATAAATGTTAAAAAATATTGTAAGAAAAAACGCACTTAGGTGCAATTAAACAGGATGACTCGCAACAAAATTTTGCTTTCATCGGAAATAAAGTTTTTAATAGACAAGTATTAATTAGTGTATGGACTGTTGTTTTCCTGCCTTTTTTTTTAGAAAAGGCGCGAAGGTACGAAAAAAAAATTTTGATCCAAATTCTGTGAAGTT
>JBLHXM010000075.1:0-16202 GCA_047630395.1 Dokdonia sp. | reverse complement strand
TGGTGACCTTGGGCGTAGCTTTTCAGGGTGGACTGCAATTAATGCAGATTCGTATTCTGGAGAGTATCCAACAAAAGATTTTTATGCGTTCCTCTTTTGAATTTGCATTCAGATTTCCGAAAATTGAGCTTAGTGAATTACGTAACTATTACCCACCCGAGTTGGCCAATCGATTTTTTGATACACTTACTGTTCAGAAAGGATTGTCGAAAATACTCATTGATTTTCCGGCAGCTTTTCTCCAAATTATTTTTGGGATCACCTTACTCTCTTTCTATCATCCCTTCTTTATTATTTATGGGATTTTGGTCATAGCATTGATATATATCGTTTTTAAATTTACTGCAGCAAAAGGACTAGAAACAAGCTTACTTGAGTCTAAGAAGAAGTATAAAGTAGCACACTGGATACAGGAAGTTTCTAGGTCATTGCTTAGCTTTAAACTATCTGGGAACACCTCCCTCGCCATGCAGCGCAATGATAAGCTCACGACAGATTATTTAACAGCTAGAGAAAGTCACTTTAGGGTTTTGATCATACAATTTGTACAAATGATTGGTTTCAAAATTTTGGTGACTGCAGGGCTTCTTTTAATAGGAGGGTTACTGGTTATAAATCAACAAATGAACATTGGACAGTTTGTAGCTGCCGAAATCATTATTCTTTTAGTCATTGGTTCTGTAGAAAAACTGATCTCTGGATTAGAGACCTTTTATGATGTTTTGACATCACTAGAAAAAATTGGACAAGTGGTCGATAAGAGGCTAGAGCCACAAGAAGGAATAGATCCTTTTGAAACGCCACAACCCTTTAAAGTAGAATTAGAAAATGTAGACTACACCACATCTGATGGTATGCCTATACTCAAAAACATAAGCATGAGTCTTGGTCAAAAAGATCGTGTTTTGTTAGATGGTGGTGCAGGCTCCGGTAAAACTACGTTACTTAAAATAATATCAGGATTGATATTTCCTACAGAAGGTTCGCTCTATGTAAATAATACTTCTATCAAGGGAATATGGCCTAATAAATACCGCAGTAGAATAGGTCAAGTACTACCTGAGCAGGATCCATTTGAAGGAACGATACTAGACAACATCACTTTTGGTGACCCTAAGATATCGATAGATCGAGTAAATGAAGTCTTACACAGTCTAGGGTTACTTCCTTTTATAAAACAACAAATCAATGGTTTGCAAACAGTTCTATATCCAGAAGGCCAGCAAATACCGTATACAATTGCGAAGCGCATTGTACTCGCCAGAGCCATTGTTCATAAGCCAGAGTTACTCTTGCTCAAGGACCCATTAGATCATTTAGATGCATCAGAGGCCAAAGGAATTATTGATTATTTAACAGATGCAACTCAGCCTTGGACAATCATCGTGTCATCACGTAATCCATTGTGGAGAAAACACTGCACACGTACTATAAAATTAGATCAAGGAACTCTTAATACGGATAGAAATGCTTAATATCTCAAACAATAAACTTAATACGAAAGTGACGCTTGAGGGGTATAACGCTTTCGAGAAAGTGTTTAAAAAGCAACACTTCAAAGTGTTTAATAGGTTTTTACTAGCCTTTGGCATAATTGCAGTGATCATCCTCTTTTTACCCTGGACACAAAATGTTGCGGGTAATGGTTATTTGACCACATTAGCGCCAGAACAACGACCACAAACAATACAATCAGCCATTCCTGGACGTATTGAAAAGTGGTATGTGCGAGAGGGGGATTTTGTGGAAAAAGGAGATACCATTTTATTCATTTCTGAAATTAAAAATGAATATCAAGATCCGCAATTAGTAGCACGTACCAATTTACAACGGGATGCCAAAAGTCGTTCTGTCACCTCCTATCAGGGGAAAATAGCGGCTTTGCAACGTCAGATTGGGGCACTTAGTAGAGAGCGTTCGCTAAAATTACAACAAGCAGAAAACAAGCTACTACAATCCGGGTTGAAAGTAAAGAGTGATAGTATTGAATTGCAGGCAGCAATGACAAATAGAACCATTGCCGAAATACAATTTAATAGAACAGTTACATTACAAAAGGAAGGTTTAAAGGCCGTAACAGACGTTGAAGAGAAGCGATTGAAACTTCAAGAAACCGAAGCTAAACTCATCTCTCAAGAAAATAAACTACTCTCTGCACGGAATCAAGTGATCAATGCCCAAGTAGAAATAAGTCGTACCGCTGCTGCCTACGCAGATAAAATTGCCAAGGCCAGTAGTAATCGATTTACAGCGGAGTCAAGTCAATTTGAGGCAGAAGTAGAAGTGAGTAAATTGGACAATAAGTCTACAAATTATGAAATGCGAAATGCAATGATGTATATCACTGCACCGCAAAATGGATATATCAATAAAGCCTTAAAGGGTGGAATTGGCGAAACCTTTAAAGAGGGAGAGAAACTGGTTGGGATCATGCCGGCAAATTATGACATCGCCGTTGAAACCTTTGTCGAGCCCATTGATTTACCGTTGATGCACTTAGATGAGAATGTCCGTATTCAGTTTGATGGGTGGCCTGCTATTGTATTTAGTGGATGGCCAGGAGCTTCTTTTGGAACCTTTTCTGGAAAAGTTGTGGCGATTGAGACCTTCATCAGTGAAAATGGGAAATTTCGTGTTTTGATAGCTCCAGATGAAGATGCAGAGGAGTGGCCAGAAAATATCCGAGTGGGCTCAGGAGCAAGAACTATTGCCTTGCTTGAGGATGTGCCTATTTGGTATGAAATCTGGCGCCAGCTCAATGGTTTTCCACCTAATTATTACTTGCCAACCGATGCCAAAACGACTAAAAAAGCAAAGTAAATGAAACGTATTCTTAGCTATATAAGTGTGGTGGTTTTTTGCGCTTTCGCGAAAGCGGGATTTGCTCAAAGTAACACTAGTTTACTTGAACGAACACTCTCGTTTGAAGAGTATTTGGGCTATGTAAAACAACACCATCCATTGCTTAAACAAGCCAACTTACAATTGAGTGTAGGAGAAGCTAATTTATTAAAAGCTCGAGGTGGTTTCGATCCTCAGGTCGAAGTAGACTACGATCGTAAGAAATTTAAAGAGACAGAGTATTTTGATCAACTCAATGCAACCTTTAAAATACCAACCTGGTACGGTATTGAGTTCAAAGCAAACTTTGAAGAAAACACAGGAGAATTTTTAAATCCAAGTCTCAATGTGCCCGAAGGAGGATTATACAGTGCAGGTGTTTCATTTTCACTAGCACAGGGTTTTTTGATTAATGAACGTATGGCTATGCTCAAGCAGGCGCGATTTTTTATAGATCAAACTGCCGCACAGAGAGATCTGCTAGTAAATGATCTCATCTTTCAAGCGAGTAAGACTTATTTTGAGTGGATTGAAGCCAGTAATGAGCAAAAAATATATGGTAATTTCTTGCGCAATGCCGAGTTGCGTTTCCAAGGGGTAAAGCGTAGTGTTGAAGAAGGGGATAAGGCAGCAATTGACTCTACGGAAGCAAAAATAATTTTTCAAACACGAAGACTGAACCTTGAAGCAGCGCGTCTTAAAACGCGAAAGGCAGCATTGAAAGCGAGTAATTTCTTATGGTTGAATGATGTGCCGTTAGAAATAGAGGAAGACATTGTTCCCATACTTCCAGATAATAGTATTATTGAAAGTTCGCTGTACTTAGAAGGGATTACGAATGATCCAGAAATGGTTGCCAATCATCCGAAGCTACGAAGTTTGAATGCGAAAGTAGAAGGACTGGAAGTGGAACGCTCTTTGAAAAGAAACAAGCTACTACCCAAACTAGATGTGCAGTACAATTTTCTTACCCCAACTGCTGACCAATTTAATAGTTTTAATACTGCAAATTATAAGGGTGGCGTCAATTTTAGTGTTCCTCTATTTCTTAGGAAAGAGCGTGGAGATGTAAGACTGGCCAATTTGAAATTACAGGAGGTGACTTTTGAACGCGTAGCCACATCACTAGCACTTCAGAATAAAATTGCAGCCGTGAACGCAGAGATTGCATCACTTCAAGAACAGAATAGTCTCATAGATGGAATTGTAATTAATTATGAAACCATGCTCACCGCAGAAGAGCGAAAGTTTGAATTGGGTGAGAGTTCTTTGTTTCTAATTAATTCACGTGAGCAGAAACTCATAGAAGCGACTTTAAAAGCCAATGCACTGCAAGTTGAATTCTTAAACGCTAATGCAAGTTTATACAACGCCTTAGGCATATCAGAACCAGAGATTAAGAATTAAAAAAAAAAGACCTATGATACTATCGCAAAGTAATACACTCCTAGAGGATATAGAAGCCGCCAGAAAGGAGGGTTATACATCAGATTTTATGTATCGAAATGAACGATTATTATGTCGAACAAATAACATTTGGTACGCAAAGGAAGCATGTATTCTTGTTGAGTATTGTCGTCACGAGGGAATGAATGATCCCGGAGACAGTTCTATACTATTCTTAATTGCGTGTACCGATGGAATCAAAGGTTGTTTGAGCAGTGCCTATGGAGTGGATGCAGATACAGATCTTATTGAATTCGTAAGGGCGTTGAAAAAAGAACAATAGACATGATACTACTACCACTAGATTTTCCGGAGATTGATTCAATAAAGATGAATCAAATTGAACTTGAGATAAGAGCTATTTACAGGCTTATTACATTTAGTCGAAAACACCTTGCAGATGATCTTTTGGATAGCTTTCTTTCAAGCACTCAAAACTTAAAGGAACTTTTAAGTATAAAGAATGCTCAGATGGAGGCGCAAGATGAAGAAGAGGCGCAAGAATATCTAAAGAGTCTTAATGAGGCACTTGTTTTTGTCACGGATGAGATTAATGAAAACAAAACGTTTTCAAGCCAACTACAATTGTTTCAATTGTTCCGTTTAACGTCCCCAGAGTCTCATCTTGAGCATCCTAATAGATTTAGAAATACGCATGTTCAAATAGGTTCGTATATGTGTCCAGAGCCGTCTCAACTGAATAGTCTGGTCGCTGAATTATTCCATAGAATAGAACAGATTCAAAATCCCATATTAAAAGCGATTTACTTTCATCATGAGCTCATTCGTATTCACCCGTTTGCAGATGGCAATGGGCGAACGACTAGAATAGCAAAAAACTGGATGTTGATGTATGATCTATACCCTCCCATTTTTATTAAGGATGATACGGAGAAAAAAGAATACATCTCAACCTTAAGCGCTAGTTTTAGCCAATTAGAAAAAGCCCCTAATCAATGGAATATTCATACGATGAATTTCTTTAAACAAGAGATCAATCGTGTATATCGAAATACAAATATGATGTACAATACGATCCACGAGATCGGCCACTTTGATAGAAATAAAAGTTAATATGAAAAGGTCCGTTATTACGAGTAATATTAAAGAATATATCCAGATATTTATCGGGATCATTTTGGCAAGTATTGGTTTGAAAGCCTTTTTATTGCCTAATGGTTTTTTAGATGGTGGTGCAACGGGTATTGCAATCTTGCTAAGTGAAAAAATTGATCTTGATATTTCTATTGTGCTCATTTTAATAAGTATTCCCTTTCTAATCCTTGGAGGGTATACGATTTCAAAACGAATACTTATTAAATCGATTATTTCGATCGTTATTTTATCAATCTCTATAAGTCTTGAAAGCTTCCCAGTCTTCACAGAAGACAAACTGCTCATTTCCATTTTTGGAGGATTATTTCTAGGTGCCGGTATCGGTTTGGCAATACGCAATGGATCTGTACTTGATGGTTCAGAGATCTTGGGTCTTTTTGTCTACAATAAATTTGGTATTTCTATAGGGAAAACCATATTGCTTTTTAATATCATACTCTTCGGAATTACGGCTATGATTATTTCAAAGGAGGTCGCCATGTATTCTATTCTCACTTATATCATAACCGCAAAAGTCATTGATCTGGTGATAGAAGGTTTTGAGGATTTTATAGGATTTACCATTATTTCGCGCAAAGCAGAACTTATAGAAGAGGCACTTACTCAGCAAATAGGTGTTGGTGTCACGGTATATAGTGGTGTCTCTGGCTATGGTACTTCTGGGCAACAACATAATACTAGAATTATTCACACCATTGTCAATCGCATTGATATACGGAAGACGTACCGCTTACTAGATAGTATAGATGCGGATGCGTTTATTATAGAGTTTGATGTCAATAATGTGCGAGGAGGGGTTTTGAGAAGGTATTTTGATCCTAAAAAACAGACAGAATTATCAAGTGAGATCCTAAAGTAGGACAGGAGCATTTCTTTTTCTAATCCTGGGTGTTCGGAAACTAATGATGATATTTTGTTTAATAAATATGTAAAATAATTAAACGTTATGTATCTTTAAGCAGATCTTTGCCACAAAGGAATTTCCACCTAAAACTTGCTGTATGTTAGGGCGATTACTAATTAAATTCAATCTGCTAAAATGTTGAATGAGCCACATACAACGCCTCATTTTCCAACGGGATTTGATGCCATCCTAGATAGAATAGCTTCTATGGATCCAATCGCTTATGGTCCGTCAAGAAACTATATGGATGGTGCCGTAAGCTACCTTTCTCCCTATATCTCCCGTGGTGTTATTTCAACAAAATTTGTGTACGAAGCATTAGTGAAAAGAGGTTTTCACCCCAGTGCTATATTGAAGTTTATTCAAGAGCTGGCATGGAGAGATTACTGGCAACACGTCTGGATGGTTAAAGGTGATGAAATCAATGAAGATTTAAAGCATCCACAAACCCCAGTGTTGACCTATGGTATTTCTAAAGCGTTGACGAATGCAAATACAGGTATTGAGGTAATTGACCAAGCTATTGAAGGCTTCTATAAGACAGGATATCTTCATAATCACCTGCGTATGTACATCGCTTCCATTGCCTGTAATATGGCTCAAAACCATTGGAAGCATCCAGCAAAATGGATGTACTATCATTTACTCGATGCAGACTGGGCGAGTAATGGGCTGAGTTGGCAATGGGTAGCGGGCTCCAACAGTAACAAGAAGTATTATGCCAATCAAGAGAATATAAATACCTTTTGCTATAGCAGTCAAACAGGCACCTTTCTAGATGTGTCGTATGATGATTTTCAAAATTTCCCCATACCGGAGGCCCTCGCAGTTTCAGAAAACCTGCACCTAAACACCTCGTTTCCAGCGCAGAGAGTTATAGTGATTGACCCAGCGCTACCCACGCTAATTTATAATTTTCATAACCTTGATCCATTGTGGAGATCTGAGGTTTTGGCCAATCGGATTCTCCTGTTAGAACCTTCGCATTTTGAGGAGTATCCCGTATCACAAAATACTATTGATTTTATCATTGGTTTATCAGAAAATATACAGAACGTCCAAGTATATGTTGGGGAGTTTTCAGAACTCCTAACGACCTACACATTGGGAAGTCTCCATTACAAAGAACACCCCTTGAATGCTCATTATGAGGGGATAGAAGATCCTAGAGATTGGATGTTCTCTGTGAAAGGATATTATCCTTCTTTCTTTGCTTTTTGGAAAAAATGTAAAAAAGAAATTAAGTTTTGAATGAAAAGATGATCAATATCGTTTGGCTTAAGCGCGACCTTCGTTTACAAGATCACGAACCGCTTCATCGAGCAGAACAGGCGGGGATTCCATATCTTATCATCTATCTGTTTGAACCTAGTATCATTCAATATCCCGATACGAGTCCAAGGCATTTACAGTTCGTATATCATTCCATAAAATCCCTTAATAAGCAATTGAAACCCTACAAGCGTGGTATTGCTGCGTTCTATGGAGAAGCTATCGAGGTATTCAAATTTTTGGCAAGTACGTATAGTATACAACAGCTTTTTAGTTATCAAGAGAGTGGAACAAGGACTACTTGGCAGCGAGATAAAAAAGTGAAGGCATGCTGCGCAGAGAAAGGTATTCTTTGGAGCGAGTTTCAGCGTGATGGGATTATACGAGGGATTAAAAATAGAGAGCATTGGAATACACGATGGCATAAAAGCATGCATACACCAGTGATCAAAAATCAATATTCGTTATCAACACTTGATCATGTCACCCATCCGTATGCGATACCGCCAGCCTTGCTCATAAAATTAGAAAACTACCCAAAACAATTCCAGCCACCAGGAGAAGAAAATGCCTGGCGTTACTTGCAATCGTTTACTCAAAAAAGAGGATTTACATATCATAGACACATTTCTAAGCCTACTGAAAGTAGAACAGCTTGCAGTCGGTTGTCTCCGTATCTCGCTTGGGGAAATATAAGCGTAAAGCAAGTATTTCAGTTTGTAGGAACACATCCCAATGGAACGGCAAATAACGCAGCCTTTTCTGGAATGTTGACGCGGTTGCATTGGCACTGTCATTTCATTCAAAAATTTGAAGTCGAGTGTTCGTATGAAACACATTGTATAAATAAAGGATATGAATTGTTAGCGCACACTCACAATGATGCGTTTATTAAAGCATGGAAGACCGGGCAGACGGGTTTTCCCCTCATTGACGCTTGTATGCGGGCGGTAGAACAAACGGGATGGATTAATTTTAGAATGCGCGCAATGTTGGTGTCTTTCTTAACGTTCAATCTAGATCAAGACTGGAGAGATGGCGTATACCATCTGGCGCGTCAATTTTTAGATTATGAACCAGGAATCCATTATCCGCAATTCCAAATGCAAGCGGGTACGACTGGGGTAAATACCGTACGGCTCTATAATCCTGTAAAAAACTCACAAGAACATGATCCAGAAGGGGGCTTTATACGAAAATGGGTTCCTGAACTTACCGAGGTGCCGCAGGCATATATTCATGAACCATGGACCATGAGTGTGATGGAACAAAGCTTTTGTGGTGTAACTATAGGTGAAGATTATCCAGCAGCTATTGTTGACCTTAAAACAAGTGCTCGAATTGCTAGAGATAAAATTTGGGCACACCGCAAACATCCTGCAGTTCATGTTGAAAAAAAACGAATAGTATCCACCCATGTAAACAAGAAAAGATGAAGAAACAACATCTTCCCACCAAAGTGTGTATCACTTGTGAACGTCCCTTTACGTGGCGTAAGAAGTGGGAAAAAAACTGGGAAGAAGTAAAGTATTGCAGTGAGCGCTGCCGCAGAAATAAAACCTAAATGAAAACAGTACATCTTATTTTTCCGAACCAACTTTTTGAGGAGTCGACGCTTTGTGATAAGGAGCACCCTGTGTACCTTATTGAAGAGTTTCTCTTTTTTAAACAGTTCCCCTTTCACAAACAGAAAATAGCATTCCATCGCGCTTCCATGAAACAGTACGAGACCTTTTTAATAGGTCGTACATACGAGGTGGAGTATATTGATGCAACGCAGAATATCTCTGATATACGTGTGCTTATTCCGCAGTTGGCTGCTCAAGGGGTTACTCGTTTGAGCTATATTGATCCTATTGATAATTGGCTTCAAAAGCGTATTGAATCTAGCTGCTCCAAGCATTCCATTGAAAGAACAGTTTATGATTCTCCAATGTTTCTCAATACTAAGGAAGATTTACAGCCATTTTTCCGATCTGATAAAAAGAAATATCATCAAACTACCTTCTATAATGATCAGCGGGCCAAACGGAATATTCTTATCGATCCCGATGGAAAACCTTCTGGTGGCAAGTGGTCCTTTGATGCAGAGAATAGGAAAAAGTACCCAGCAAAGAAAACACCACCACCCATACAATTTCCAGATGTGGATACCTACTATACAGAGGCCTGTGAGTATGTGACTAAAAACTTTTCAAAACACCTAGGCCAACTCACAACCAGCTCTTTGTATCCTACAAATTTTGAAACCACTAAGCAGTGGTTTCAACAGTTCTTAGCGCAGCGATTTGTAGAATTTGGCGCCTATGAGGATGCTATTGTTGCAGAGAACTCCATACTCAATCACAGCGTATTGACCCCCATGCTTAATGTTGGATTGATTAGGCCAGATGAAGTGATAGCTCAGAGTCTCGCTTTCGCGAAAGCAAACAACGTACCCATCAATTCGTTGGAAGGGTTTGTACGCCAAATAATAGGATGGCGAGAGTTTATACGCGGCATGTATGAGAGCAGAGGAAGTTTTGAACGTACTCAGAACTTTTGGAACTTTAAGCGAAAGATTCCAAGCTCTTTTTATGATGGAAATACAGGTATTTACCCAATAGATCAAACGATTAAAAAGATACTTCAAACAGGCTACTGCAATCACATAGAAAGGCTTATGGTCCTTGGGAATTTTATGATGCTTTGCGAGTTTGATCCCAATGAAGTATATCGCTGGTTTATGGAACTTTTTATAGATAGTTATGATTGGGTAATGGTACCTAATGTCTACGGTATGAGCCAATTTTCTGATGGCGGACTTATGGCAACGAAACCATATATTAGCGGAAGTAATTACCTTATGAAAATGAGTAATTACAAGAAAGGAGACTGGCAAGTCATTTGGGACGGGCTCTTCTGGAGATTTATGGATACGCATCGAGGTTTTTTCAAGAGCAACCCGAGATTAGGAATGCTCGTTGCTATGTTTGATAAAATGCCGAGTGAAAAAAGGCAATTGCACATAGAGACTGCCGAGGAGTACTTGGATACATTATAAAGTGATATATGGAAATAGACACATTGCGATTACTTTTTGACGTTGGTCTTTTTGTTCTTATTTGGATGATACAGCTCATCGTGTATCCTAGTTTTTTGTTCTACGAAATGGATACATTAGTGGCTTGGCATAAAAAATACACGGTACGACTTTCAATAATAGTGATTCCATTGATGTTTGGACAACTGATTCTAAGCAGCTGGCAATGGTATGAGTCACAAACTCTCGCAACGACGATACATCTTGTATTAGTCGTTGCGGTTTGGATATCTACTTTTTTACAATTCGTTCCGATCCATACGTTGATAGCAAAACATAAGGCGACGCGGCAACATCTCGAACAACTGGTAAAGCGGAACTGGATCAGAACAGCCTTGTGGACACTTCTCTGCTTTTGGAGTATTTTTCTCCTGTATAGCAAGTAATAGGGAAGACAGATACTCTTTCTTTTTCTACCTAGTACTTCTTGAATAACCTATAGAAAAGTAGGGAGGAAATCTTTTAGTATATTTTGTTTAACTTATTTTATAATGCATTAAACATTTCGTATCTTTATCGTCAATTATACGGTGTACGACTCGATAAAATTGTCCTGTTGTTAGCCTCTAAAAATGCGAGCTATGTTTGGTTTATTCAAGAAGAAATCGGAAAAAGATAAGTTGTACGAACAATACCAAAAGCTTTTAGAAGAGTCTCATCGCTTCTCTACAACCAATAGAAAAATGAGTGACCAAAAAGCTTTTGAAGCAGAAGAGGTCATGAAGAAACTTGAAAAGTATAACGCATAAACGATGGATGCAAAAAAGCCAGACGCTGTTGTTTTTGATGTAGAAACTCAAAAATATGATGCTGCATTAAAGCCGTATGCCACTTCTGTGGGTGCTCCGGTAATTACAACGACAGATACTATTGCTTGGAAAAATAGGAGCATTAATAAATTGAACCACAAAGTGCAAACGCGTTTTCGAGAGATCAAAGATCAGTATGAGCAATTAATGCAAGAATTTGAATATAATAATCTTATTTATAGTGCAAAATTTTCTTTCGAACCTATTATAGGGCAGACGTATCATTTATATTCACGAGATAATGGCGAGAGCTTTCTATCCATTATCGCCCCTGATCAATGTCGTTTTGATCCATTGGGGAGTTTCCAACTAAATGCAGACCAAATATGGGAAAAAGTAGTACAGAAATAATTCTTGACAAAGCGCTTACTGAGAGACAGCTAGATCGAATTATAGAAATGGCATGGGAAGATCGTACGCCCTTTGAAGCGATCGCATTTCAGTTTGGAGTCGTAGAGAAGGAAGTTATTAAATTGATGCGCGGCAACTTGAAAGAGTCTAGTTTTAAGCGTTGGAGGAAACGTGTGAATAGTGGAGTTAGTACAAAGCATTTAAAAAAGAGAAGTACTGAAATAACACGGTTCAAATGCTCAAGACAACGAGCTATTAGCGGGAATAGAATTAGTAAGCGCTAAAAGGCACTCACCGAACTAGGTTGAGAGCGCTGGCGATGATTCTCACTCAATAGCCTAACTAGAAACAACGTGATAAGTAGTATGCAGTATACAAAAGAAGATATCCAAGCAATGGATAAGATAGCCCGATTGAAGATAATCAATTCTGTTACGGGTATTAAGCCTGGTAATCTTATAGGAACCGTTTCAAAAGAAGGTGTTTCTAATGTGGCTATTTTCAGTTCAGTAGTTCACTTGGGAAGTAATCCTCCTCTATTGGGTTTTATTTCGAGACCAAGAACAGCTGAGGTAGGTCATACGTATACCAATATTATGGAAACGGGGTGTTATACAATCAATCACATCCATCCATCTTTTATCGAAAAAGCACACTACACATCGGCCAAATTTGATGCAGGTGTTTCTGAATTTGAACGCTGCGGACTTACCGAAGAATATATAGTTGGATATCCAGCTCCTTACGTCGATGAAAGTACATTTAAAATGAGTCTGCGCTTCGTTCAAGCGCTAGAGATTCCATTAAATGACACTGTTCTCATGATAGGAGAAATAGAGCACCTAATACTTCCAGAAACGGTGAACGGTGATATTGATCTAGAACAAACTCAAAGTGTGGGTATTTCTGGACTGAACAGTTATTATGAATTAAAAAAAGTCGGCCATCATCCCTATGTTCGTACCACGGATGTTCCTGAATTTTAATAAGGATGAGGCGCTGTTATACGCCTCTGTAGTACTCCAGAACCTTTACACGTAGTGCATATTCATACCTTACATTAGAGAGATTAATGCGAGCGTTATCTAGATTGTTCTTGCTTACGATATAATCAATACTAGTGGTAAGACCTGTAGTGAAACGTATTTCGTTAATTCGGAAAGACTCTTCATAAGCGGCGACTTGTTTCTCCAAAATGCCATAGCGTTCATATGCTGTACTCATGGCATTGTACGACTGTTCAATCGTTCGTTCTAGTTCCAATTGTGTTCTGGCTAGCGCTATTTCGGCTTCTTCCTTTTTAATTTTTTCCAGCGCTACATTATTCTTTGCACGGAAACCATTAAAAACAGGTACGGACACGGCCAATCCGAGTGATGAGTTTACATTATTATCAAACTGATCTGCAAAAGAAATTTCTTCGGTACTGAAATTTGTGCGTTCTGCTAAAACAGCAATAGCTTCATTGTTAAGGGTAACAAAAGAACCTGTGTCTTCAATACTAGTTCCTGTGGGTGTAAATAAACGAGCAGCACTGGAATAATTTGTTCCTAGATTGGCAAAGAAGCTCACTTGAGGAACGTATTGTGCTTTGGCGACAGAGACTCCTTTTTCTGCCGCTTCTAATCGGAGATTCCGAGCCTTTAATGTAGGGAGATTATCGAGAGCATCGGTAATAACCTCATCGAGAGTCGTCTGGTATAATTGGAAATCTAATAGAATGTCAATCGTATCTGCAGTGATTTCTTCGGTGTTATTGATGAGAAGGTTTAAATTAATTTCAGACGTACGGAGTGCATTTCTAGCATTCACTAAGGACGCTTGATCGTTTGTGATTTGACCTTGAAGATCTCTGTATTCAGCAGGGTTTCCGCTTTCTGATTCAAAAAGACTTTGAAGACGGTCTAGTTGGCCTTGAGTCGTTGATAGTTGAGAAGTTGTCAATGTGACCAGATCTCGATTGTTGAGGACCTGTAAAAATCCTAAAGTGACTTCTAAGGTTAGATTTTGCCGAGCCGCTTCCACTTCCATTTCACTAGCTCTCAAATTCAATCGTGCCTGTTTCCAACTGTTGATGAGTCTAAAACCATTAAAAACGACTGCATCTAGTGCTAAGCGAGCGCTTGAAAATTTAAGTTCTTCATTGACAAAATCGTTGGTAAATGGATCAATACTTCGACCTCTAGTGAGACCTAGATTGTAACTTCCATTAATCGCTGGGAGTAATGCATTTCCATTCTGTTTAAAAGCAATGGTAGCCGTTTCTGCTAGTAAATTTGTCGATTTTAAATCGTAATTGTTTTGCAGTGCTAGTTGGATGCAGTCTTCCAGGCTATAGTTTTTCTTATTGTCGCTTTGCGCGAAAAGAAGTATAGGTGTGCATAGTAACGCACATAGGATAGATTTAAAATTCATGATATTTTTGATTGATGAATGTATTAAAGACTGTGATCACGCATACCATCCAAAAGATGAATGGTGCGGCTTCCGTAGCTCGCGTTTATCTCCGAATGCGTTGCTTGAATAATCGTTACTCCTTCTTGGTTCAATTCTTTGAATAAGCCCATGATCTCCTCGCTTTGCTTAGAATTTAGATTCCCAGTGGGCTCATCGGCGAGGATGAGTTTGGGTTTTGTGATAAGTGCTCTTGCAATACCCACCAATTGCTGTTGTCCTCCACTGAGCTGACTAGGAAATAGGTCCTTTTTTCCTACAATATTGAAACGATCTATTATATCTGCAACCAAAGCTTTGCGTTCAGAAGACTTGATATTCTTATACAGTAAAGGCGTCTCAATGTTTTCATACACGGTTAACTCGTCGATGAGGTGGTAGGACTGAAAGACAAAGCCTATGTACTCTTTATACAACTTGGAGCGATGCTTTTCTTTCATATCGTGCACAGAGGTATTCAGGAATTGATACTCCCCTTCTTGAAAAGAATCCAGCATCCCGATAACATTGAGCAAGGTTGATTTACCGGAACCTGATGGTCCCATAAGAGATATAAATTCTCCTTCGACTACTTGGAGATTTAGATCATTCAATAAGAAAACTCTCCGGCCACCTTGAGTGACCCATTTGTACATGTTTTTTAGTTCTAATAGCATTGAAAACTTATTTTGTCCTATCTGTCAAGGCGAATATTTTGATTGATGTTTCTTATTTTATTCTACACTTTCGTACTTCGACGCGCTCAGTATACATTTCAGTAAACTGAAAGTATAACCATATGCTACTCCGTCCTCAAACTTTTCACAGGGTTTGCTATTGCTGCTTTTATGCTTTGATAACTTACCGTGAGGATGGCTATTCCAATAACTAAAAATGCTGAAAAGGCCAATATTTTCCAGCTGATCTGTATGCGATAGGAAAAATCTTCTAGCCAAATATTCATAAAATACCAACCTAAGGGTAATGCGATTGCAGTGGCGATGGCTACTAGTTTTAAGAAGTCTGTGGTAAGCCCAAAAGTGATCTGGCTCACACTAGCTCCCAGTACCTTTCTCACACCTATTTCCTTAATCCTTTTTTGAGCATTAAATGATGCCAGTCCAAACAGGCCAAGACAAGCGATAAAAATAGATAAGATGGTAAATATGATGAAGATACTTCCCAGTCGATGCTCTGCATTGTAGGTCGTATTAAAAGCATCATCCATAAAGCGGTAATTAAAAGGTTGACCTGGTGCTTGTTTTTTCCAGATATCTTCTATACTCGCAATTACACTTGAAAAATCATCTGACTTTAATTTGATAGCCATTGTCCCGGATGATTTATTTAAAAAGAGTCCTAGGGCTCCTATTTTTTTTCGCAATGATTCATAGTGGAAATCCTTAACGACTCCAATGATAGTATAGAATGCAGCATCTTCAAGGTCAATACTCCTTGAGATTCTAGTTCCTAGTGCTTCTTCGGTTTTTAAACCAAGGACGGATAATGTGGCCTCATTTATAATTATAGCAGTAGAATCTGCAACTGATTGTTTATTGAAATTACGCCCAGCAACAAGTTCTAAACTTAAAGTACGTATATAATCATGGTCAACATCCCAGGTTTGCATTTGAATTGCTTTCTCTTGTTGCATAGCACCTTCCTTGAAATACGAGCTATTAGAACGGTTAGAGGGTGTCGGTAAAAAACCGCTTAAAGTAGCACTCTGTACAGGACTCAATTTGAGAACTTCTTCCTTAAAGGCATCTACCTGACTTCCAGCTCCATAGGTGTCATTTATAAGTAATACCTGTTCTTTATTAAAACCAAGCTCTTTATTCTGAATAAATTCTAATTGCTGAAATACAACCAGAGTTCCGACAATTAGGAATACAGAAACCGCAAATTGAAATACTACCAGTGTACTTCTGATATTCCCTCCACCAGC
>JBLHXM010000074.1:0-16404 GCA_047630395.1 Dokdonia sp. | reverse complement strand
GTGAAATCAGGTGAGACAGTATATAGTATTTCCAAAAAATACAATGTAACTGAAAAGCAAATCATTAAATTAAATCCAGATGCTAAGAGCAGTATTTACGAAGGTCTTGTACTGATTCTTCCTGCAGATGCCAAGGCTGTGGAATTGACAAATGGAGCAGAACAAGAAGAGATTAAGTTCAAAAAACATAGGGTAAAGCGTAAAGAAACGCTGTATAGTATTTCTAAAAAATATGGAGTTTCTCAAGAGGCAATCAAACGTTTTAATAAACAGTTGTACAGTGAGACACTGCGCAAAGGAGACAGAATACAGATCCCTTTAAATTTTAAAGAAATAACAAGCATAGCAACTGTAGGTGGAGGAATAACCCCTTTAGAAACGCCTAAGGACGGTCCTAATGGAGCAATGTATGCTGTCAAAGCAAAAGAGACCAAGTATGGGGTTGCCAGAATGTATGGGATTACCATCGCCCAGCTGGAAGCGATGAACCCAGGAATGGGAGTTGGCTTGCAAGAGGGTACCTCTATTCGAGTTCCAAAGAATGCAATAAGTAGTTCTGCAGTTATTGATACGGATACGTTTGAATTTTATGAGGTGGTCAATGGAGATACAATGTATAGCCTATTGCGCCGACTCGCAATGAAGGCCGATGATTTGGTAAACTTGAATCCTGCTTTGGATTTAGGTTTAAAAGAAGGGATGATTCTCAAAATCCCAAAGAATGGAATTGGAAATGTGAGTATTCCAGATGCTATCGCAGCAGTTAATGGTGAAGGTGCCTTTACACGTTTGGTAGACAGTATATCAGATTATTCTACAAAACGCGTAATAGTGATGTTACCATTTAGCTTGAAACGCGGTCTGGGAGATTCTACCATGACCAATGAGAAATTATTAAAGAGCGATCGTTTATTGCGCTTATCCTTAGATTTTCATACAGGCATATTAATGGCGGTCTCTGAAGCGAAGGCACATGGAATTTCAGTAGATCTACGAGTATTCGATACGGAGTATGCGCGCGCTAATGGAACTGCAACCAATGCTAGAAAAATAGAAGAGTTATTAGCATCGAGTGATATCTCAGGAATAGATGCAGTGATAGGACCCGTTATTGGAACCAATGTAAATCGTGCAGCCAGTGTCCTTAGAAGCAAAGGGATTCCTGTTATTTCTCCGCTCACAGGAACGATCAATATGGGCTCAAATGTGTTTCAATCCAGGCCTAGCGATGCTATGTTGCAAGATTATATGCTCGCCTACTTGAAGGCCTATGGAAAAGGTAAGAATATTGTCATTATTGCCGACTCTAAGAATGGAAAGTCAAAATCTAAGTTAAAAGCGATCTTTCCAAACGCAAAAGAGGTAGCTCCAAGATCTGGAGATAAAGGATACTTTTTGAATCCAAGTGATATTCCAAATCAAATTTCAGAAACCGCTGAAAATTGGGTGATTCTGGAAACCAATGATATCCCATTGATTAGTAACGTTACCACGAATCTAAATACCCTGTCTTCTACACGCAAAGTAACTTTGTTTACGACGCATAAGGGATCTGCGTATGATAGTGATGATATTCAACATATGCACCTAACTAATTTAAAGTTTCATTTTCCATCTATAGATAATGAAGCTGCTAGGAAACGATCAGAAGTGTTTAGGGAGGTGTATGAAGATAAATATACCATCAGTCCAAGCCGATTTGCGATTAGAGGATATGATGTGATGTATGACACCTTGTTGAGATTGGCCTATGCAAAAGATTTATACAGTGCAGCAGGGACAGGAGTAGAAACAGAAAATATAGAGAATAAGTTTTACTATAGGAAAACGGCATCCGGTGGATTTCAGAATACCGCTGTATACCTTATGAAATATGCTGAGAATCTTAAATTGGAAGAAGTGTGGATAACGTCGCCAAAAGAAGAATAAGCCTTCACATAATCAAAAAAAAGAGCTTTTTAATAGAAGCTCTTTTTTTTTGATTATAATCCGCCGTTGGCCTGCAGGTCGGCGATGCATAAGGGGTCGAAGTCCGGGATACTAGATAAGTTACTATTATTAAAGATATTGGTAACCGTTTGAAAATACATCAAGCATTCTTCCACATTACAATGTCTTGTATTATTTTGATCTTCGTGAGCAGAAGTAAGCGGTGTGCCTGTATTCACCAATCCAAAGATGTGTCCAAACTCATGGCGTAAGGTAGAAGTCTCAATCAAGGTTCTATTAATACCCGTAGTTGATTGGTTTGCGAGATCAATAAAGGTCTTTTGATAAATGACCATTGAGGTATTTCGATAGGCAGTTCCCAAGACAACTGAATTTCCTGAGTTCGAGGACGAATTCCCATTAGAGAAGAACACATACACTCCAATTTCGTCGCCATTATTGAACACGGTGCGATGCTCATCTTCAATAGCAACTATTTCATTAATGGTATAGGGTGGGTTTTGTGATGGATTGATGGTATTTTCTACAATGGTAATTCCATCGGGTTTATCCAAACGCTCACTCAAAAAGCTTTCAATAAGATCAATCGATTCCTGTGTAGGTCTGAATCCGTCGGGATATGCAATTTCAAGCCTAAGACTGGTAAATTCATCGGCAGATAACAGCGCATTTGCAGAAGTACCAAGCGGTTGTTGGTTGTCAGCATTGGCGGGATCAGGTGTTGTATCTGTTCCATCGTCGTCTTTTTTACAACTTATAACGACCATTCCAAGTAGGAAAAGGAGCAATGCCACTTTTGGAAATCGATGTAGTATCATTTTTATATATTTAGAATCTAATTAATCGTAAAGATGAGCAAAAAATTACTTTTCATACTTATTTTATTTTCAAATGTGGGTCTATTTGCACAAGAAGCCAACTATAAGCAAGATGTTTTACAATACTTAGAACTCAATGGAACCACAGAACAATACAGTGGCGCAATAGATCAACTTTTTGAATTACTCAAGCGTCAGTATGCCTCTCATGAGATAGATGCTGAAGTTTGGAATACGTTGCGTGATGAAAGTCAAGGTGAGATAGGACGAATGAAAGCCATGTTGGTATCGGCATATAGAGACACCTATGCTCAAGATGACATTAAAAATCTCATTTCATTTTATAAAACGGGTGCGGGGAAGCAATTGCTTAGAGATCAATCCGCTATGACAGATTCGCAACGCAACGATGCAAGTTTCTTTTACAACAGCCCAACGGGTCAAAAAGTTATAAATTCTAAGGATGATATTTCGCGTTCTGTAGCAGAAGTATCTGAGCTATGGAGCAGGGACTTGTATACATCAATGATCGATAAACTAACTGCCAAAGGATATATTATGCAACAGTAAGTCTTGCTAAATAATCATAATGATCACCTTCTAAAATGAGTTCACAAGCGAGCTCATTTTTTTGCGCATATTTTTTAAGGGTATCAAAATCTAAGTATAACCAATCAAATGTTTCACTGCGATGCCCTTTGTAGCTCATGGCAAAGGTGACCTCTCCATAATATGCTTTGTGGGTATCGACCCAATAGCCTCCATCTTCATCTTCGTACATATACCGTATATCAGAGCCATCAATAAGTATTTGGCCACCTTTATTAAGTACGGATTTTAGGTGTTGGAGATAGTTGTCTACTTTATCCAATCGCTCAAAGATGCCAGTACCATTCACTAATAATAGTAAGGTGTCATAGGAAGCAGTATGCGCTAAGATATTGGTGTGTAAAACCTTGGTAAGGTTCCGCTTTCGCGAAAGCGCAACAGCACCCTTTGAAATATCGATACCAGTGACGTCAATACCTTGTTCTTGTAGCCAAAGACTGTGACTGCCCGCACCTGATCCAATCTCTAAGGTGGCCCCGGCGCACAGGGAAAGTGCCTTTTGCTCAATAAGAGGCATCTCTTCGAAGGTTCTAAAGAGATATGGAATGGGTATTTCATCATCTTCGGCAATGGAGGAATGCACGATGATATCTTCAGTATATACCTCATTATGATAATCGGTTAGGGCGAATCCAAAAATGTCTGCGTTGTTATCCATGGCTTATGATTAAATTTGTATGATGGAAGAGATCATAAAAGCCCTACCAAAGCGTGCCAAAGATAAGGAGAACGAAAACAAAAAGTTCTTTACCAAACTTCGTGCTAAACCACCAAAAAACTTGGATTATCTGATGCAGGAGTTGCATGAAGATGAATTTGAACGCACCGACTGTTTGGAATGCGCCAATTGTTGTAAAACTACCGGTCCGTTGTTTACCGATAAAGATATCACACGCATTTCGAAGCATTTTAAGATGAAGGAGTTTACTTTTATTCAATCGTTCCTTCGTATCGATGAAGACAAAGATTATGTGCTACAGAGTACCCCTTGTAGTTTCTTGGGGGCAGATAATTACTGTTCGATTTATGAAGTCCGTCCTAAGGCCTGTAGAGAGTTTCCACATACCGACCGAAAGAAGTTTCAGCAAATCTCAAAACTTACCTTGGAAAATGTAAAGATGTGCCCAGCTGCTTTTAACATTGTAGAAGAAATGAAGAGAAGGATACCACGATAGTGAGTACCCTTCTCTCTCCAACCAACCTTAATTTATTTGTAAGTGTAACCCAGGGTTATTTATAGCTTTTGTATAGAATCACTGCACTATCGGTATATGAATCTACGTCTCATTTGGTAACTGATAATATTTTGGGGATACCTTGATCATGCAATTTTTATTTGTGTCAAGAATAACATTCTTATTCTTAACTGAACGCAAGATATGGCTACGTAGGCTTAATCTGATGTAAATTAGTTAGATAGGCTGTAGGTATCGACAAAACACCATTTTGCAGCGGTAAAGTGTTTTTTGTGTAAGTTTAAGCGTTCATCTTGAAAGCTGCTTTAAAAAATGTTTTCATTTTTTAGGAGGGTAACTATTGGAGTAGGTGCGCATCCTTTTTTAATCCCAGTAATTAAACCGATACTCATTTTAAAATATTTTCTTTGTAACAAACCAAACAGTTGTTCGTCTTCCTTATAACTAACCGAATAGAATGGATCAGAAAACGTTCATAGAACTTGTTAACCCGTTTAAGGATAAAGTATATCGTGTGGCCAAACGATTGCTAGTATCTGATGACGAAGCGCAAGATGCGACACAGGAAATCCTGTTGAAGCTATGGATGAAGCGGTCAAAATTTACGCAGTATCGCTCTGTAGAAGCATTTGCCATGACAATGACCAAAAATTATTGTTACGATAAGCTCAAGGCCAAGAGCAGTTCAAATTTGAAAATCGTACATAATAATTATGAGGATCATTCTGGGAATACCGGACGTCAAGTAGAAGCGGCAGATGAGGTTTCGTGGGTTTTTAAGCTCATGAAAGATTTACCGCAGCAGCAACAACTCATTGTACAACTGAGAGATATCGAACAGTTCAATAATGCCGAGATTGCTGATATGCTTAAAATGAATGAGACCGCAGTTCGTGTTGCATTATCAAGAGCACGAAAAACACTAAGAGAAGGACTAATTAAAAAACAAAATTATGGAATCCGCTAAGGTAGATCAGCTATTGGAACGCTATTTTGAAGGCGATACGACAGTGACAGAGGAGCAGCAACTACGCGCCTACTTTACAAGTACGCAAGTAGCGTCACATTTGGATGCTTACGTAGGGATGTTCTCCGCTTTCGCGAAAGCGCAAGAAGACACTTTTACAGCACCTATTTCGATTCCGTCTAAGAAACGAAATCTCAGTTGGATGGCAAGTGCCGCCGCTGTTGTTTTGATTACTGTAGGAATAGTTGCGCAAATGCAACCAGACAAAGTATCGGGTCACTATGAGGATAATCCTGAGTTGGCCGTTTTAAAAGCAAAACAATCTTTGATACTCGTATCACGGATGTTTAACCAAAGTACTGCGCAGCTGGGCGCTGTGAAGGCCTTTGATAATGCTCCCAGCACATTTTTTAAATAAGAACAGTAAACCCAAAAACAATGAAAACAACAATAGTAGTAATCGCATTTATAATGTCGTCACTAATGGTAACGGCGCAGAGTGGATTTGACAAATTTGAAGATGTCAAAGGAGTACAATCACTCATCATGAATCAAAAGATGTTTAAACTCTTGAGTAAAGTAGATTTAAATACAGGAGATCCTGAAGTGCAGGCGTATAAAAATCTTGTAGACAATTTAAAAAACATCAAGATGTACACAAGTAGTGACACTGGTATAATGTCTCAAATGGAAGGTGCAATGAAAAGCTACCTTGGAAAAGGGAAATTACAAGAATTGATGCGTGCGTCAGGTGATGAAGGAACTGCAAAGTTTTATTATGTCCCAGGATCGTCTGATGATTATGTAAGTGAATTTGTGATGTTTCTCAATGGAAGTGTAGAAGGTGAAAGTAGAGCCGTATTCTTTCAGTTGACAGGTAATATTGATTTGAAACAAATTTCTAAGCTGGCAAAAGAATTTGACTTTAAAGGAAGTGATGCTTTGAAAGATGTTGAAAACGCTAAAAAAGGATAAACCATGAAAACCATTATAAAAGGAATCGCAGCCATACTCCTAGTCGGTTTTACGCTAGTGAGCTGCAACGGAGAGCAGAGTTTACAAGAGTATTATGTAGATAATCAAGGAAATAGTGACTTTATCTTAGTCGATGTACCTACGAGTTTAATTAGTGAAGACTCGGAAGTGCTTGATGATGAGCAAAGGAAGATTCTAAAGACGCTTCGAAAGATTAATATTATGGCCTATCCATTAAAGGAAAGCTCTAAAGTTAATTTTGAAGCTGAAAAAATAAAAGTAATCACCATACTTGCCTCAGATGATTATGAAGAATTGATGAAAGTGAGTTCTGATCAAGGGAATATGAAGCTTTACTTTAGAGGAGAAGAAGATGCGATTGATGAGGTAATCGTTTTTGCATCCGAAGATTCAAAAGGATTTATGCTCGCCCGTTTATTGGGGAATGATATGAATATTAGTGATATGATGAAACTTGCAGATGCCGTTGGCAAAGGAGATGTAGATGTGTCGCAATTTGAAGGAGTGATGGATGTCTTTAAAGATAACTAATCATACAAACCCCTTCACATAGGTGTTGAATAACCTAAAACTTCCGCTTAGTAGCGGGAGTTTTTTTATGGAGGATGTTGTGCTAAACAGCCTCTACTGGGAGCTATATTAATTAAACGTTCTTACAGGCGCTACACGCCTCAACTTGGCATAACTAAACGCTGCTATACCCATCACGAGATCGTGAACAGCCACGTCATAGGAGCTGGGGAAAATTAAGATAGTAGCAATAAGCTAATGGTATAGCTGTCAAAAGTCATCGGTATTATTTTAAATAAAAACATTTTAAAGATACCGTTTTTACTGAAGGCATTCCTTTACATCTGATGCAAGTGATAGGAGTCATTGTATCTTTAGACAGTTATCGCTTACCATTAAACTCCGTCAACAAATTGAACAGTAAGATATTCATAAATAATATGTTACGAATAATTTGGCGCAATCATTTTCTATTTCCTACATCTTTAAATTAAAATCATAAAACAGAGAGTATTCACTGTACTACTGATTTCTAGTCCTATTTTCTTTAAAAACTGTAATAGTGATGATGCCTCAACGCAAAGGGAAAGTCTCAACAGAACTTGGAGTTTAAAAAAGGTGAGTGGTGGATTTCTAGAGGTTGATGTCGATTACGAAAAGGGAAGCGTTACTTGAGGGGTTATACGAGCATCTGAAAATCTCATTGTTAGAAGTTTATTAATAAAAAATGGATCCCAGAGTGTTCATCGTTTATTACAAAGCGGAAACTAGATCTACACCCTAACGGAATCATACTGTAAAACTTTTATGCAAATTGAAGGTTTCGGAATTTATGAAAATGGAGGGTGTGGAAGCTATGAAATAATTTCTAATGGTGCGTTAATGATTGCTCAAGGGGAAGGTTCAGAAGCAAGAGCTGACGATGTCTTTATTATTCTTTTTGATTAAAAAATTACGGACAACAAAGCTCTTAGTTATAAAACACTCTTTTAACACCAACCGTTAATTGCGCATAATGAAAGGGGATCCAAATAAAAAAGCCTCGTCATTTGACGAGGCTTTTTTATTTTAGCGAGCTAAAAGCTTACACCTCTGCATCCATCAAGTCGGTTACTACGTGATACCTAGGATCATCAATAGCGGTTTCTATCACCGTGTCAAAGCCAGGATTTGCTTTTAGGAGCAAGGCCTTACATTCTGGACTCAGATGGGTTAATTTAATCTCTTTTCCAGCATCCAGGTACTTATTTGCAATGCTGTCTAATGCTTCGATTCCTGAGTGATCGTTCACTCTAGATTCGATAAAGTCAATTTCTATTTTATCAGGATCGTTGCGTACATCAAATTTTGAATTGAAATTTTGTATTGACCCAAAGAACAATGGTCCCCAAATCTCATATACTTTGGTACCATCTTCTTTGATATGCTTACGAGCACGAATCATTGTCGCATTCTTCCAAGCAAATACTAAGGCACTCATAATAACTCCCGCAATCACAGCGATGGCTAAATCTTGCCAAACCGTAATCGCTGAAACGGCGATCAAAACAAAGGCATCGGCGAGTGGGATTTTATTGAGGATTCTAAAACTTGACCAAGCAAAGGTTCCAATCACAACCATAAACATAACGCCTACAAGCGCAGCAATAGGGATTTGTTCGATGAGCGGAGCTCCAAACAATACAAAACAGAGTAGGGCAACTGCAGCGATAATTCCAGATAATCGACCACGACCTCCTGAATTTACATTAATGATAGATTGTCCAATCATTGCGCAACCGCCCATTCCACCAAACAGTCCGTTTAGAATATTAGCGCTTCCTTGTGCTACACATTCTCTATTTCCACTTCCGCGGGTCTCTGTAAGATCATCTACTAAGTTTAAGGTCATCAATGATTCAATCAAACCAACGGCGGCCAATAGACCTGCAGTAAATATAATTAGGAACCAGTGCCCATCCAGCGTATCGAGAAGACTAAAAATTTGTATTTGGAAGGTAGGCAAGCCACCTTCTAGTCCAGATCCTCCACCATCACTAATGAATGAACCAACAGTACTCATATTGAGATTTCCAAAAATAACAATGGCCGCGACCACTGCTATGGCTACCAAGGCAGCAGGTACTTTTTTTGTAATTTTTGGGAGGAATTGCATGATCGCCATAGTCAAACCTACAAAGGCCATCATCAGCCAAAACGCACCATTTGAAAACAATGCAGCAAACCAATCGGTTGTATTCTGCCAAAAGGAAACGCCTTCTGGTATAACTTGTGGGAATAACGATAGTTGGGATATGAAAATAACAATAGCAAGACCATTGACAAAGCCCATCATCACAGGATGTGGAATCAAACGCACAAACTTTCCAAGTTTAAAAATCCCTGCGGTAATCTGAATGGCTCCCACAAATAGTAAAGTGATGAATAACCATTGTAGTCCGAGATTTTCAATAGGAGTAGCCAGCGCATCACCTACCTCATTTCCTTTCTGAATCAAGTGCACCATAACCACAGCCATAGCACCTGTCGCTCCAGAAATCATTCCCGGTCGACCTCCAAAAATGGCAGTGACAATACCCATCATAAAGGCACCATACAATCCCACAAGTGGGTCAATACCGGCTACAAAGGCAAAGGCAACAGCTTCTGGAACCAAAGCCAAGGCAACGGTTAAGCCAGATAGAATGTCATTCTTTGGATTATCGGTAAAATTATTAAAAATGCGTTTCATTAGGGCTCTTTTAGAAGGGCGCAAAGATAGGGTATTCTTCGCGCTAGCCCTAAGGCAATACAGGATTTTTAAGGGAACATTTTTGTGTTAGAACGCTGATTTTCAGTTATTAAATATAAAGTCTAAGACCGCTTTCGCGAAAGCTACCTTTCTATAGGTGGTGTTGTGATCCCCCGAGACGATCCTAAGCGAAGCATTGCCCTAAGCTTCTTTGAGTTTTTTAGGATCTCCATTGTCACGGTATTGGTCGCTGGCAATGACTGCGATTTGGGTCATTATTGTTGTCAATCGTTCTTTATAGGTAAGGAGTTGATAGTATGGAAAAAAGCCAAGAATGGTACGATGCTTTTATGTAGGTTGCATAATAGACTGCGCCTTCGGTCAGTGCATTCAAAGGAGCGCGTCCCGAAAAGACATCAGCAAAAGCGAGCCGCCAATCCCATTGAGGATTTGTGAAGTCTATGGCCATTCCATCGAGAACGGCTTTAGGAATACGTGGATCTTGCGTGAGTAACGTTGCAAGAATGGTCGATCCCCTTAAGTAGCCTACAGCGATATAACTATCGATGTTTAAATGATCCATCAAGAGTTTGAAATCTTTGACTTCTGCATTTTTTTTTATAAGATGCAGGGGTTTGAGGTCGGTCAGATTGTCTATTTCCTCTCAGGTTTGGAATGATGATGCGATATCCAGCAGCGATGAGGGCTTTGTTTAATTGACTGTCACGCTATGAACTACCGTTTGAAATAAATCCGTGAATGAGTAGGATAGGGGATCCCTTTTCTTGATCTCGATATGCGATTTTTGTGTCGTCAAAAGATAAAAAGCTCGACAGCGTATCTTATGCAGAAGAAAAGTAGCACGATAACAGAAGCAGGTTGAGCAAGGTGTGAAAGGATCTTAATAGGGTTCTAAGATATTGATTAAAACTACTTTCGCGAAAGCAAAACTACTAAAGCCCATAAAATAACGCTACCTTTGCCGCTTATCAGAAATGGCTCGATTGTGAGAAGTCATTTCACAACCATAATTTATGTCATTTGAATCTTTAGGGCTCTCCGATGCCTTGCTAAAAGCTGTTAGCAAAAAGGGATATACTACTCCATCACCTATTCAAGAAAAAGCAATTCCAAAAGTCCTCGAAGGTCGCGATGTTTTAGCATCTGCACAAACAGGAACTGGTAAAACAGCGGGGTTTACCTTGCCTATTCTTCATTTGCTTTCGAAAAAAGAGCCACAAGGAAGACGTAAGATACGTTCTCTTATTTTGACTCCAACACGTGAACTTGCAGCTCAAATTGAAGAAAACGTCAAGGAATACAGTACGTTTCTTGATATTCGGTCCACAGTAATTTTTGGAGGTGTAAATGCCAATCCACAAATCAGGACTTTACGTCAAGGAGTTGATATTTTAATTGCAACACCAGGGCGTTTGTTAGATCTTGAAAATCAAGGGCATGTTTCACTACGTGACGTTGAAATTCTCGTATTAGATGAAGCAGATCGTATGCTTGATATGGGATTCTTGCGTGATATTAAACGTATCCTTTCTTTGTTGCCTAAGAAGAGACAGAATTTACTCTTTAGTGCAACCTTTTCTAAGGATATTAAAGCTTTGGCAAATACGCTTTTAGACAATCCTATTCTTGTGGAAGCAACCCCACAAAATACCACTGCCGAAAAGGTAGATCATATGATTTATCGCGTAGACAAAGCGCGTAAAACAGAACTGACTATCAAATTGATAAAAGAAGGTGGCTGGAACCAAGTATTGATCTTTACCCGTACAAAGCACGGTGCAAATAGACTCAGTCAAAAATTAGAGAAAGCAAATATTTCAAGTGCCGCTATCCATGGTAATAAGACGCAAAATGCCCGTACAAAGGCGTTGAGCGGATTTAAAAAAGGAAGTATTCGCGTTTTAGTTGCTACAGATATTGCAGCGCGCGGATTGGATATTCCATTACTACCGCATGTTGTGAACTACGAACTTCCTAATGTACCTGAGGATTATGTACATAGAATTGGAAGAACAGGTCGAGCAGGAGCTAGTGGTGAAGCTATTTCACTGGTAGGTCTTGACGAGAAAGAATATGTAAACGGTATTGAGCGTCTATTAGATCTTCGTATTCCAAAGGAGGTAGTGCCAGGTTTTGAGCCTACAGATACCATGAAAAGCTTGAAGGAAAGTGCTGCTCAACAGGGTTCTGGTCGTCCAGATCGAAGAAATTCTCGAGGCGGACAAGGACAAGGAAATCGCGGGAGTAGCGGCAACAAAAGTCGTGGCGGAAATAGTAATCGCAATAGTGGCGGAGGAAGAAGTCGCGGTAGTAGAGATTAAAACGACAGTGTACGCGTTAGAAGGAAACTATTTTCGATCTAATTCTTGTTGGTATACTTCGCGGCCTAGTTGTGCTAAGAAAGGAATGCCAATCGTCTCATATTCATAAATATCATCATTGAAAATTCTATTTTCATTCACCAGTATCGTCGCCGATAGTAGGAACTGAACCCCTGTTTTTTCGTCAACGATATAAGCGGTTTCTGTAAGCGTACCATAGGCGTATCCTACTTTATTGTAAATTTTTATGTGCTCCGGAATACGATCTTTCAAGTCTCCATACAGAAAGAATTTGACATAACTATCAGACTGATCTTTTTCGTTATAGCCTGCATTTCGAGGCAGTGTTTGCATCGCTTTTACCAGTCTATCACGATTTTCTTGAGTGAGTTTAAACCGTTCGCTTTCGCGAAACTGCTCTGGAAAAAAGACCCGCTTCATAAGGTCATGTTGGGTTTGTAAAGGGAAATAGTTTTTTTGGCTAAAGTCAAAAGGAGTCTGGATCACTGCGCCATCTTTTATAAATGCATGCCCTTTGTGTAGCCCCTTTGCTTCTATTTTTTTTATGGGAGTATCGGTCCTATTTCCTAGTTCGACAATGTCTCCTTCATAGGTTGGGAAGAATTTTACATTAGAGCGCTGTGCAGCTGAAGCCTCTGCCGTTGACAAGCGATGTGAAATGCGTACAGGATTCAAATCCAACGCTTCCAGTCTTTCATTCACATAATCCCGCCCTAATGCTTCATAGAGACGGTTATATGCCTCGTTATCACTCACAGCAAATATTTGACGGATATCATCGGCCACGGTGTGAATGATGGAGTCTCGCTTACTCACATAGTTGACATCGAGATTGAGGGGAGGATGTTCAGAAATATATTCGGCTGCGAGGATGGCCATGGGTAGCTTTACCGTGCTAGCTGGATAGAAGTATTGCGTTTTTACGACTTGAAAAGAATGATCTTGAAAGCGAAGCGTCCCTTCTTCGGTCGTGTCAATTTGCGTCCATAAGATTTGGACTTCATGCTGGGGAAGACTATCCATCACTCGAGCAATTGCAGGATGATCCGAAGCGAGCGCTTGCTCAATTGGATTTGATGAACAGGCCGTTAAAAGTAAAATAGTTAAAAGTAGAATCCCAAATTTCATTTTTTAAAAGTAAGGAAACGCCATCAAAAAAAACCCCCACAGCTGTGAGGATTTTTATAATTTTCGATGGATTTAAACCTCGATGGCCTTTAATGCTTGGAGCGGAATCTGATTATGGACTAAGTCTTCAAAAGTTTCTCGCCTACGTATGAGATGGGTTTCGCCATCTTTTATAAGCACTTCAGCAGGGCGCAGACGACTATTGTAATTACTCGCCATCGTAAAACAGTAGGCACCTGCGTTTTTAAACGCAAGAATATCCCCTTCGTTAATTTCTGAAATACGTCTATTATTGGCAAAGGTGTCTGTCTCACAGATATATCCTACCACGCTATAAAACCGTTCTTTTCCTTCTGGATTTGATAGGTTTCTTATTTCGTGTTGACTTCCATAAAGCATCGGTCTAATAAGGTGGTTAAAGCCGCTGTCTACTTGGGCAAAAACAGTAGATGTAGTTTGTTTGACGGCATTGACGCTGGCCAAAAATTGTCCCGCTTCGCTGACTAAGAATTTCCCTGGTTCAAAGGCAAGGGTGAGTGGTTTTTTGTACGCTTTCGCGAAAGCGTTAAAACGCGCACTCAACTTTTCTCCTAGCTCTTCAATATCAGTCTCAATGTCACCCTCTTTATATGGGACTTTAAATCCACTACCAAAATCAATGAATTCTAAGTTGTCAAAATGCAACGCGGTATCAAACAATATTTCTGAGGCATAGAGGAATACTTCAATATCAAGAATATCACTTCCGGTGTGCATATGAATCCCATTAATATTCATGCCAGTGTTTTCCACGATTCTCAGGATATGAGGAATTTGGTGAATACTAATTCCAAATTTGCTATCGATATGCCCTACAGATATGTTGGTGTTTCCTCCTGCCATCACGTGCGGATTGATTCGGATACATACGGGTGTTTCTGGATGCTTTGTTCCAAACTGTTCCAGAATGGAAAGATTATCAATGTTGATCTGCACGCCCATAGCGGCTACCGCTTCGATTTCTTCTAAGGATACGCCGTTAGGTGTAAAAATAATATTTTCTGGCGGTACACCAGCCGCGAGACCTAATTGTACCTCTTGGATAGAAACGGTGTCTAAGCCAGCCCCTAGTTCCTTCATGGTCTGTAGGATAGCGATGTTGTTGAGCGCTTTCACTGCATAGTTCAAGCGAAGCTGTTTGACCTGTTTAAAAGCATTGGTAAGGCGTTTATATTGAGAAGCGATCTTCTCAGCATTGTAAACGTATACGGGGCTTCCGTATGTCTTAACCACTTGTAAAAGGTCTTGATTTGTCATTGTTTTAAATGTAAGCATACGAAATTAATAGAGTAGGGCCAATAAATTGCAAGTCAACGCAGGAAAATATGGCTTTGAATTTATTATTTAACACAAGCTTCTGATATTAAGCAATCTGTTTTGTATTTTTAAAAGAAAGAACTGTTATGACCACGGCTACCTTACCATTATTTCCGCTAGAACTGGTTTGTTTTCCAGGCGAATTACTCGCGCTTCATATATTTGAAGATCGCTATCAACAGCTTATAAAAGACTGTGAACAGGAAGAGCTAACTTTTGGAGTTCCCGCCTATATTAATGCAGCGATGGAGTTTGGTACTGAAGTACGTCTGGAAAAGGTAGTAAAACGATACGAGTCTGGAGCCAGTGATGTCTTGTGTCGTGGATTGCGCGTATTTAAGTTAGAGAAATTTTATTCAGTACTTGATACGAAGCTGTATGCGGGTGGTGAGGTGATGTTTCAGGCAAACATAGCTGATGGAGTAGACCTCTCTGTGCAGCGATTTAGGACGTTGTTGCTAGAATTTTACCAAACCCTAGATCTAGAGTTGCCTGCACACGATCCTCAAAAAATGGATAGTTTTACGTTTACGCACAAGTTGGGACTGACTTTAGAACAAGAATACGAATTCCTCAAAATTGCATCAGAATCAGATCGTTATCAATTTCTGATTTATCATCTAAGTAGGGTGATTCCTACAGTAAAAGCGGTAAATAGGACGAAAGAGCTTGTGCGGCTAAATGGTCATTTTAAGAACTTCAACCCCTTAGATTTCAAGGGGTACAAGCTGTAAGCGAAGACGTTATAGTGTCTATTTTGTCATATTATCATAAAAATATATTTTGTGCTAAAAAAAATAAAAATTATTTAATATTTTTGCTTTTTTACTGAGATTTGTGTTTTTTTAACGTTAATGTTTGTTGATGTTGTGCGAAATTACGACTCAAACATTGCCCCTTTTTTTTAACACAAACTCAAAATGAAATCACAAATGAAACTTGGGGTTCTCGCCCTAACTGCAATGACAATTAAGTTTACTTCGTGTACACGTGATTAGGAAAGTACACGTGTTTTTTAGGAAGGAACCACGGATCATGTTTTAGTCACTGATCAAGCTGTTTTGGATCAGATCGAAACATTAGAAGTAGACAACAGAGAAGCGATAATTTGCGATTTCCATTTTCCCGATGGAACGGTAGAAGACCGCATTTATATTGGTGATGATATCGTCATGACCGTTGATGAATTAATGGGATTACGTCCGTTTACAGATCTAGAAGATTCCCGTCAGGATCACACTTTTAATTTAGTGACTGTTAACAGTCGTACTATTGGTTACACCGCTAATGATCAATTTGGACTTTCGAATAAGGCTCAAACTGCACTTCAGTGGGCAGTAAATAATTACAATCGATTGAGCGGCGTTACCCTACAGTTCAATTTGACTTTTGGAGCGAATTTTGGAAATAAGGATATGGTGGTGTATGGTAATACGGCCAACAACCCGGGATCTCAAGGCGGTGTTGCAGACTTTCCAAATAGTCAAGGACAACCCAATAAATTTGTTCAGATTTATGGAATTGAAGGATTCTCTACAAACGTAAATGAGCATGTGATTACTCACGAAATTGGTCACACAGTTGGTTTCCGTCACTCAGATTGGTTTGATCGTTTAAGCTGTCCTCCGAGTTCTCAAGGAAATGAAGGATCAGGGTCAGATGGAGCTGTGCATGTCGCAGGAGCTCCAACAGGGCGTGATTTAACCTCTGTTAGGCAAGCGTGCTTTGTTACAATTGAAGACGGTGAGTTAAACAATAATGATGTAACGGCTCTAAGAGC
>JBLHXM010000073.1:0-16415 GCA_047630395.1 Dokdonia sp. | reverse complement strand
GAGAAACAATCGCTCAGCACGCTAAGGTGCCTTTTGACGTTGTTTCTAATCCTGAATTTTTACGCGAAGGCTTTGCAGTGGATGATTTTTTAAAACCAGAACGTATCGTTGTTGGTTCTTCATCAGAACGCGCTACGGAACTCATGCAAAAATTATATAAACCTTTTGTACGATCTGGAAACCCGATCATCATCATGGATGAGAAATCGGCAGAGCTTACAAAGTATGCGGCAAACTCTTTCTTAGCAGCCAAAATTACTTTTATGAATGAGGTTGCCAATTATTGTGAACTAGTTGGAGCAGATGTTGATATGGTACGCAGGGGTATGGGGACAGATTCCCGCATTGGGCAACGTTTCTTATTTCCAGGGATTGGTTATGGCGGATCTTGTTTTCCAAAGGATGTAAAAGCCTTACAAAAAGCAGGACGTGATGCCGGTTACGAATTTAAAATATTAGATGCCGTTATTGGAATCAATGACAATCAAAAAGTAAAACTGATTCCAAAAATAGAAGACTACTTTGGCGGAAGCCTAGAAGGAAAGACGATTGCCATGTGGGGACTCGCATTCAAGCCAGAAACCGATGACATTCGAGAAGCACCTTCGCTCTATATGATTAACGAATTACTTGCCAAGGGAGCCCGCATTCAAGCCTTCGATCCAGAGGCTATGGACAATGTAAAAGTCAAGTATAATGGTCAAATAACTTTTGCAGATACTATGTATGGCGCCACCGAAGGAGCAGATGCCTTGGTGATTAGTACAGAATGGAGTATTTTTAGAACACCTAATTTTAACATTCTGAGAGAAAACCTCAGTAAGCCTGTTGTTTTTGACGGACGAAACCTGTACGACGTGAGCGACATGGAGAAAGAAGGATTTAATTATATCTCCATTGGGAGAAGAGAAGCATAATATGGCCAAACGTGTTTTAATCACCGGAGCAGCGGGATTCTTAGGATCGCACCTCTGCGATCGTTTTATTAAGGAAGGATTTCATGTGATCGGTATTGATAACCTGATTACAGGGGACTTAGCTAATATTGAACATTTATTCAAATTAGAACAATTCGATTTTTACAATCACGATGTCACCAAGTTTGTACACGTGCCAGGAAAACTGGATTACATACTTCATTTCGCTTCCCCAGCAAGTCCTATCGACTATTTGAAAATTCCGATACAGACCCTTAAGGTAGGGTCGCTAGGAACACATAATTTATTAGGTCTTGCCAAAGAAAAAAATGCACGCATTTTAATTGCATCTACCTCTGAGGTATATGGAGATCCCTTGGTGCATCCTCAAACAGAAGATTACTACGGTAATGTAAATACTATTGGACCTCGCGGAGTGTATGATGAAGCGAAGCGTTTTCAAGAATCCATTACGATGGCGTATCACCGTTTTCACGGTCTAGAGACACGTATTGTACGTATATTTAACACCTATGGGCCTCGAATGAGACTCAACGATGGCCGAGTGATTCCCGCTTTTATTGGACAGGCATTACGAGGAGAGGACTTGACAGTTTTTGGAGATGGATCGCAAACACGCTCTTTCTGCTATGTGGACGATCAAGTAGAAGGCATCTATAGATTACTGATGAGTGATTATTCATATCCAGTGAATATTGGAAATCCAGATGAGATTACCATCGGAGAATTTGCTGAAGAAATAATTAAACTCACAGGAACAGACCAAAAAGTAATTTATAAGGATCTTCCTGTTGATGATCCAATGCAGCGAAAGCCAGATATCAGTAGGGCTCAAGAAATTCTAGGATGGGAAGCGAACGTTTCTCGTGAAGAAGGAATGAAAAAAACGTATGCATACTTTAAGAGCCTGAGCCAGGAGCAGCTTTATAAAAGTGAGCATAAGGACTTTTCGAAACATATTGTCAAATAAATAATGGGCCATAAGACAGGTAGATATTCAGGATATATTCGTCCTATACTTTACGTGATTGACCTCGCGATTGTATTGACCATGGCTTCACTTTTTCTAAATCTAGAGGGGCATTTTATTGCATTTGCCTTATTGATCCTTTTAGGTTGGGTGATTGCCGCTGTTAAGACTGGATTTTACGAAGTGTATCGATTTACACAGCTCACACGTATTTTTTCGCTCATAAGCTTACAACTTTTACTTTTCTTACTTACTGTTTTTGCATTCTTTGGATTGTTTATGGAGGCCGAAAGTACTCCAGAAATGATCGCTAAGTATATCCTCTATACGTTTACGGTGATTACGATTGCAAAGTTATGTGTGTATTTCTTTTTAAAGAAATACAGAACGGTACTCGGAGGAAATTATCGCTCTGTAGTAATCCTTGGAGACAATGCCAAGACGAAACAACTCGAAGCTTTCTTTTTTAAGAACCCAGACTACGGATATCAATTGCGAAACGTCTTTGGCGTTGAGCAAGAAGGATTCTCCATCGAGAGCTCCTTTGACTATATTGTAAACAATAATATCGATGAGATCTATTGTTCTATTGCCGAGTTTGACAACGAACAAATACGAGAGATTGCTGATTTTGCCGATAATAATTTGAAGCTCTTGAAGTTCATTCCTGATAATAAGGAGATTTTCACCAAGAAATTGAACTATCAGTATTTGGGACTAACACCCGTGCTTGCTTTACGCGAAATACCTATAGATACGCCACTCAACCAGTTTATCAAACGCACCTTCGACATTATGCTATCAGTCCTTGTATTGGTGGGCTTACTGTCTTGGCTTACTCCTTTGTTGGCAATACTAATTGCCTTAGAATCTAAAGGACCTGTTTTCTTTAAGCAGAAACGAAATGGTCTTGACTATAAAGAATTCTATTGTTATAAATTTAGATCTATGCGCCCTAATCCTACGGCTCACTTACATCAAGTTAAACGGGGAGATGAACGGATCACGCGCGTAGGGAAGGTCATACGAAAGACAAGTATGGATGAGCTGCCACAGTTTATTAATGTACTCAAAGGAGATATGTCTGTGGTAGGACCAAGACCGCACATGGTGAGTCACACACATATGTATGCAGAGCGTATCGATAAGTTTATGGTACGACACTTTATCAAGCCTGGAATCACAGGATTGGCTCAAACCAGTGGTTATCGTGGAGAGGTAGAAAGTGATACGGATATTATCAATCGCGTTAAATTTGATATCTTCTACGTAGAAAACTGGTCCTTATTGTTGGATGTGAAGATTGTAATCCAAACCATCATCAAGGCCTTATCTGGAGATGACAAAGCCTACTAACATTGCAAAGCAACCCTTGGTTTCCATTATCACTCCGCTGTATAATGCCCAAGATTTTATTACCCAAACTATCGCGAGTATTCAAGCCCAAACCTACCAAAATTGGGAACAAATCATTGTAGATGATCTTTCTACGGATGCATCGGTTACGCGGGTTAAGGAGCTAGCAGCTACCGATGAGAGAATACGATTGATCACGCTTTCGCGAAATAGCGGTGCCGCCGAAGCTCGGAACAAAGCCACGGCCCTGGCGACAGGAGATTACATGGCCTTTCTCGATGCCGATGATTGCTGGCATCCAGAAAAATTGGAGAGGCAAATAGCCTTCATGCAAGCCAATGATTGTGATGTTTCGTACACCAACTACGTACAAACCGATGAGGCTGGAAAGCTATTGGGCAAACGTATAAAAGCCCTTCCCAAACTGACCTATGCCAAACAACATCTCAATAATTACATCGGAAACTTGACGGGGATCTATAAAGTCGCCCGTATAGGCAAAATCATCGCGCCTAGCATCCGAAAACGTCAGGACTGGGCAGTTTGGTTAGAAGCGATTAAAAAGAGCGGGAAACCGGCATTAGGGATTCAGGAAGACTTGGCCTATTATCGGATTCGTGCAGGTTCTATCAGTGCAAATAAAATGAACTTGGTGACCTATAATTTTCAATTCTACAGGACCTACTTGGGCTATTCTTGGATGAAGTCTGCTGTTTGTTTACTCCGCTTCTTTTGGGAGTATTTCTTGGTGCGTACGAAATGGATTGAAAAGTATTAAAGCACCTTATTTACAAACTGTTTTAATTTTCCGCTTTTAGAACGATCCATCACGGCTACTTTTTCAAATAAGACCGTCAGTCCTTTCTCAAGATAGGTGTAGGTTGCTTTACGAATCTTTTCTTCCTCTTCTTTGCTAAGAGGTCGTCGTGCGGTATAACTAACTTTAAAGACGTCTATAGCCGTTTGTTCTATTACAAACTCACTTACGTTTCCGTCTTCTTCAATAACGCTTTTGGTCACATAGTAAAACGTTAAACCGGGGACTATTTTGCCACTGGGTAAGCGTGCGATATCATTTGTTCTTCCTTGCAATCCTTCAAGGATGGGTTGTTTGGCAGTTCCCTTTCGCGAAAGCGTCCCCACATCCCCAATATCATATCTGATAAATGGGTGCGCTTTATTGTATAAGGATGTAATTACAATGCGTCCTGTTTCTCCCTTGGGCAGGGGTTGATTGTGATCGTCCAAAATTTCAACGAAGAGCAATTCACTATCTACTTGAAATTGATTATCTGTATTCTGAAAAGCGATCAGCCCTAACTCAGAAGCCCCATATTCATTGATGACAGCTACGCCAAATTGAGTTTCCATCAATACCTTGTCACTGTCAAAAAGCATTTCACTAGTCACAATACAGGCTTTGATGCTTGGACAAGCATCGGTGAGTATGATATTTTGTTGTTTGAGATATTTAGCAAAGAGCAGGATACTACTGGTGTATCCGTTGATATAGTCAAAAGCGGTGCATTTAAATTTTTCCAAAATACCTTCCATTTTTTCATGACTGAGATCGAAAATAGGAAAGCGATATCGATTCCCAAGTCGATCTTTAAGACGTTCCTTTTGATAGCCAAAAAAATCCAGGGGAATGCCATAGAAACGTGCTTGTCTCGATCTGTTGAGGTCTAGATCGAACCATTGATATCGATCTTGAAAACTCGCCCAACTTAGGGCATGTGCTTTTTTGTCTTTGGCAAAAATAAAGGGATGTCCCGAGGAGCCGGAAGTTTTATTGACATAAACATCCTTTCGTGAATAGCCATGAGAAAGTCGCTGCGCTAACGGTTGCTGTAGATCGGATTTGGTGAGGACAGGAAGGTCTTCCCATTTTGCAGAGGTAATCGTGTCAGTACGCTGTTGGTAAAAGGAATTATTCTCCTTGTGAAAGGCTACAATTTCTGCCTTCTTTGTAGCTATATAGGCGAGATATCCCGCTTCAGGAATGGCTTGAATGCGGGAAAGTTCCGCTTTCGCGAAAGCGAGATCAAACCCCTTCAGCTTTAAAGACCAATCAAATAAATTCACGGGTATAAAATTAGTTAGCCAATGTACAAACAATTATTTTTGCTCCTTATTAAAACACCACATTAGGATGAATATTTTGGTACTAGGTTCTGGAGGAAGAGAACATACATTTGCATACAAACTGAAGGAAAGTTCACTTTGTGACACGTTGTTTGTTGCTCCAGGAAATGCGGGAACGGCTTCAATCGCTACTAATATTGCCCTTGGAGTTACTGATTTTGAGGCGATCAAAACATTGGTGATTAAAGAAAACATCGAGATGGTGGTTGTAGGTCCTGAAGATCCATTGGTCGAAGGAATCTATGACTTTTTTAAAGGAGATGCCCAATTGAAAAACGTAGCCGTGATTGGTCCGTCGCAAGCAGGGGCAACCTTAGAAGGAAGTAAAGAAAGAGCCAAGAAATTTATGATCGCTCATAACATTCCAACAGCTGCGTATGCTAGTTTCACTTCAGAAACCTTAGCGGAAGGGCAGGCTTTTTTAGAAACCTTGACAGCACCTTATGTACTCAAAGCCGATGGCCTTGCAGCAGGAAAGGGAGTGCTTATTCTGGAAAGTTTGGAAGACGCTCAGAATGAACTTGCCAGTATGCTAGGAGGAAAATTTGGAGCTGCTAGTTCTACCGTGGTGATTGAAGAGTTTTTAGACGGCATAGAATTAAGCGTTTTTGTATTGACAGATGGTAAGAACTATAAACTATTGCCAACAGCCAAGGATTATAAACGTATTGGAGAAGGAGATAAAGGCTTGAATACTGGAGGAATGGGAGCGATAAGCCCTGTGCCCTTTGCAGATGCTGCTTTGATGGAAAAGATCGAAGAACGTATCGTGAAGCCAACCGTCAATGGCTTGGCCAAAGAAAATATTGAATACAAAGGGTTCATCTTCATTGGGTTGATCAAAGTAGGCGATGAGCCCAAAGTGATCGAGTACAATGTACGTATGGGAGATCCTGAAACGGAAGTGGTATTGCCGCGCATACAATCAGATTTAGTGCAATTGTTTAAAGCAGTGGATACTCAGACGTTGGATGCAGAAACGCTCGTATTGGATCCACGATCGGCGACAACGGTGATGGTGGTGTCTGGCGGTTATCCAGAGGCATATGAAAAAGGAAAAGTGATTACGGGGATCGAAACGATCGAAGATTCCTTAGTTTTTCATGCAGGGACGACCCATAAAGAGGGTCAAGTAGTGACCAATGGAGGGCGTGTGATTGCAGTGACTTCTTTTCATGAAGACTTTAAAGAGGCCATAAAAAAATCCTATCAAAATGTAGCTAAGCTAGACTTTGATAGGATGAATTATCGTACCGATATAGGATTTGACCTATAAACGATGTTCTAGATCACTCTCATTTCCTAAAAAGCCATGGGCTTTAGGATTGCGATCATCTTCATTATTTGTGTTGTGCTTCTGAATTTGCATTAGCCAATAAACGATGGCTGCGCTACAAATAAGCATGAACATCCAGTTTACTGCATTTGCTCCCCACCAATCTGTAAGCTCATATGCTCTCAATTCATCAAAAGGATTGATAAGAACTGTTTCTCCTAAATCCTGAATGCTTCCAAAAAACTCACTCCATTTCATAATAATATGTATTTACAATAAAACTATCTTAGCTTTGCGCTACTTGCTTTTCCTGTAGCAATGCAAAAATAGAAAAAACCACCTATGCTCACAAGCTTTTTCGGCAGCTCAAAACCGGTAAATGTAATTATTGTCATTTCTTTTATGACGGTGGCATTTTTCATGACCCATTTTGGCAACTTTACAAGTGATGTAAGCTGGCAACAAATTACACAAACTATAGGGCTTTGGCTGGTGTATTTGGCGACCATGCTTGTTCTTAATTTCATTGCACAAAAGAATGACTTGACCAAGCGGAACGCCTATAGGATCTTGATTTTTGCTGTTTTTACCGCGGCTTTGCCTTCGGCCTTATTAGATCCAAAAATATTGATAAGTGGTCTTTTTGTGATGTTGGCGCTTCGACGGATTATCAGTGTACGCTCAGGCATCGCAATTGAACGGAAATTATTTGATGCCTCTTTTTGGATTGCAGTAGCCTCTTTGTTTTATTTTTGGACGATTGCCTTTTATCTTGTCTTGTTTTTTGGCGTGCTGGTCTTTGCTGCATACAATGTTCGCTATTGGGTGATTCCTTTTTTAGGCGCCTTAAGTGTTATTATTTTGACATATTGCTATGTCTTGTATCAGGGAAGCGATCAGTCATCTGTATTGGATTATCTAGATGGAATCTCTTTTGATTTTGCTGCCTATAATACCTCTCAAGTATTAGTGGCAAGTTCTTTTTTTCTAGCCATTTTTATTTGGTCAGTGTTTAATTACATACTGGGAATGAAGAATGCATCTTTAAAAGTAAGGCCTATCTATGCATTAGTGCTCGTTCTTTCTATAGTGACGCTTCTTATTGTAATAATCACTTCTCCGAAAACCGGAGCGGCCTGGTACTTTTTTATTCCATCACTAAGTGTGATTGTAAGTACCTATCTCGAAAACACCAAAGGAAAACTGTTCAAAGAGTTGCTGCTTTGGTTGATGATCGGACTTCCGTACGCTATTTTTTATCTAAACGGTTAATAGTTAGTATTGCTGCGCCTTAGGTTGAACTCCTAAAGATATTTCTCTGCCTTTCGAAAGGAGAAATTATTGCTTATTAGAGAGAAAACCTTGTTTTAATTAGCAGTAAACCGCGTCATAAGCTATAACTTTTGAGAACGATCCTAAGCCTACATCCTATTCCAAAATATGATATCTTTGCTGAGCGGAATTCTTATATCCATAAATTGGCTCAGAATTTCACTGAATAATCACCCTTATAGAATCGAAAGATATGTTTGCAAATAAAGCCAATGCTATTTTTAGAGAAGTCATCGAGACCTACCATATTATAAATACTGTGGATCAATTTTTTCAAAATAAGTACGATAAGAAGCAAGACCTCATTGGTCATCTTTTATATCGAAAGTGTTGGATTGACACGGTACAATGGCATTATGAAGATATTATTCGTGATCCGCAAATTGATCCTGTAGCTGCCTTGACATTAAAACGCAAAATTGACGCTTCGAACCAAGACCGTACGGACATGGTGGAATATGTAGATAGTTATTTCTTAGAGAAACATAAGGATGTTGCCGTAAAGGAGAATGCGACTATTAATACAGAAAGTCCAGCTTGGGGACTTGATCGTTTGTCGATTTTGGCTCTGAAAGTATATCATATGCATGAAGAATCCACCCGCGAAAATGCCTCCCAAACGCATCGTGATGCTTGTCAGACAAAATTGGATATACTCTTGGAACAACGTGTTGATCTCTCTACAGCTATTGACACTTTGCTCAGCGATATCGCTCACGGAGATAAGTATATGAAGGTCTATAAGCAAATGAAAATGTACAATGACGATGAGCTGAACCCAGTGCTTCGTAATATTAAAAAATAAGGTCACCCTGAGCGTGTCGGAAGGTGACTTAAACGCTTCGACAGGTTCAGCATGACAGTGCGCTATGCAAACACCTAAACACATCCTTGTTATTCGTCTTTCTGCAATGGGAGATGTAGCGATGGTGGTTCCTGTGGTGTACGCTTTCGCGAAAGCGAACCCTCAAGTAAAAATATCATTCCTTAGCAAACCTTTTCATAAACCCATCGTGGAGGCAATTCCAGGGGTTTCGTGCATCGTGGCAGAAGTAAATGGAAAGCACAAAGGGATTTGGGGACTGTTTAAATTATCGCGCCAACTTAAAACAGCAGGCATCACCCATGTCGCTGATATGCACCAAGTGCTTCGTTCTAAAATATTGCGCTTCTTTTTGAAATTGCCCAGCGCATCTATTGATAAAGGCAGACGCGAAAAAAAGGCCCTGATTACGGGTACTTTGAATCCGTTGATTCCGCTCAAAACAACCACGGAGCGATATCAAGAAGTGTTGGAGGGATTGGGGTTTTCAAAGGTGCTTCCCGAAGTCTTATCCCGACCGAATCCAACAGACAACGTCCATGCGTTTGCTCAAAAAAGTTCAAAAAAATGGCTGGGAATTGCACCATTTGCAGCGCACCTTGGCAAACAATATCCGGCTAATTTGATGAAGGAGGTGATCCAAGGACTTGCTAAAGAAAGTGACTGTCAACTGCTTTTATTTGGAGGTCCCAAGGAGGTAGAGATACTAAAAGAGCTATCACTAGGTTGTGAACAGGTGGAAATCGTCGCCGGCCAACTTGGATTTGCTGATCAAGTTAATTTGATCGGACAACTGGATGGAATGCTTTCCATGGATAGTGGGAATGGACATTTAGCTGCGATGTACGGTGTTCCAACAGTTACGTTATGGGGAGTGACACATCCTTCTTTGGGATTTGCTCCCTTTGGACAAGAGGAAAATGTAATTACCTCCGATCGAAAAAAATACCCAAGTATCCCCACCAGTGTGTATGGCAATGTAGTGCCTACGGGATATGAAGACGTAATGTCTACCATTGGTTCAGAAAAGGTGATTGAAAAAGTCAAAGGGCTTTTATAAAATTTACTGTGCGCGCACAGTAGTAATATGTCTATCTTTGATATCTAACGCACCCAATATATGGCAACAACGAAACCTTTATTAACTGAAATATTGAACATTACACATCCTGTGATTATGGCGCCAATGTTTTTGGTATCTAACGTTGCTATGCTCAAAGCGGGGATGGAAAATGGTATTGCAGCCTGTGTGCCTGCTTTGAATTATCGCACGATTGAAGAGTTAAAAACGGCCATATTAGCATTAAAAGCAGCAAAAGTACCTGGCGGTGCTTTTGGAATCAATTTGATTGTCAATAAATCAAACCTGAAGTATCCAGCACAACTGGACGCTGCTTGTGAACTGGGGGTAGATTTTATCATTACTTCCTTAGGTTCTCCGAGATTAGTCATTGAAAAGGCGAAGCCTAAAGGGATCAAGGTTTTTTGCGATGTTGTAGACCTAGCCTATGCTCAAAAAGTGGAGAATATGGGATGTGATGCAGTGGTTGCGGTCAATAATCTAGCTGGAGGACATCGAGGGGATATGACTCCTGAGGCCCTTATAAAGGAACTAGATACTAACTGTGGAATTCCTGTGATTACTGCAGGAGGCGTAAGTAATAAAGCAGATTTAGACCGAGCTATTTCCTATGGAGCGGTTGGAGCGAGTATTGGTAGTCCGTTTATTGCCTCAGAAGAAGCACCGGTTTCTCAAGAGTATAAGCAAGCCTGTGTCGATTATGGAGCTGCAGATATTGTGATGACACAAAAGATATCAGGAACACCCTGTACCGTGATAAATACGCCTTACGTAGAGAAGATAGGAACCAAACAAACTTGGATAGAAGGCGTGCTCAACAAGAATAAGAAACTTAAAAAATGGGTCAAAATGATTCGTTTTGCCAAAGGCATGAGAGACACCACCAAAGCTGCTCAAGGAGCTACCTACAAAACCGTATGGGTGGCAGGTCCTTCTATTGAAGAAACCATAGCGATTGAACCTGTAGCAACCATTATCAAACGCTTTATCTAGAACCGACGGTTACTTCAGGTATCCCAAAGCCCTTAAATCTTCCTCCGTATGAGCGGTCTGAGAAACACCGTCGACTAATACCAAATTACGATCGGAAATCTTGAGCACATCATTGTAATAATGATCAGTGAGTAGGATTCCTTTTTTCGCTTTAAGCGAAAGTAAAAAGTCCTGTATTACTTCCTTGTACAAAGGTTCAATCATTGACAAAGGTTCATCTAACATCAGAAAAGGATGCGGTAAATGCGCTACGAGCAATAATTCCAAATAGCGTTTTTGGCCCATCGAAAGTGTCCCTATTTGGGATGCAGCTATTTTCTCGATAAAATCGGCACGGAAAATCGCATCCTGTTCGTCTCCATCGGTATAAAAAAGAGGAATGACATCCCTTACTTTCAAATGCTTAGGCAAGAAATTATCTTGTGGCAAGTACCCTATGTGTTGCGCATCCATATCTTTTTTAGGTTTTAAGGGAAGCCCGTTCAACCGAAGATCTAAGGCGTTGGCCTTGAGGGTACCGAAAAGGATCTTGAGTAAGGTTGATTTTCCAGAACCATTGCGTCCAAACAGGCCCAGGATTTCGCCTTGAGCGAGCTCAAAAGATACCTGAGATAAAATCTCTTTGCGTCCATAGCGTTTCCGTGCAAAAAAGAGTTGGAGAGCGTTGTCCATTAGAAGATTTTAGTAAAGAGGGCGAGTAGTATGGCAATCGCCAAGTTTATTCCCCAGGTAGCGAGGATCAAATGTGTTTTGGTATACCCTAGGTTAAAATACATATAGTATTGCTGTTTTTGGAAATACCAAAAACCAATCAATCCAAAGCCGGTTCCAAATACGCCAAAGATCAGGAGTAGATTTAGCAACCATCCACCGAAACTGTCATAGAGTCCTGCTGATCCGATAGAAGGAACCAGGCTAGCCGGCAAGGCGTATAAGGTAACGTCTCTATAATACATCCACATACGATGGTAATTTTTATTGGATCGCTGATGAAAATACACAATTGATACCCAATCATAAAGATTCTTAACATGACATTAGCACACAAAAAAAGCGCTGTCGTAAAACAGTACTTTTTTATAGGGTTTTGATTGTCATAATCTAGAACGACAGTCGCTGAGGTTGGATGCGCTTGTCGGGTGAGGATAAGCCATAGCTTATACATATTGTTAGCACACGTTCTTTATTTTTTTCAGTCAGGCGGGTACGCGTTCTGGCTCGCACTTTTTTATTAAGGATCCAATATAGTCACATCTATTAAAAGTCCGTTATGGTATTCCGTATTCCATTTTTTCTGTGGCTTTCGGTCAGATTGTAATCGGTTGAGAAACAAAAAGGTTAAGGACTGCACTTAAACAGCAAAAAAGAATACGATTGGATTTCTGCCTTTTTAGGCTTTGCTCAACTGTGTGCTAACAAAGAAAGTAGCTAGTTTTTTACATTCTGATAGAGAAATATAGTTTAGATAATTGGCTAAACGAATCAATAATTTTAATTATAAATAACTAAAAATCAAATAATTACATTAAAATTATTTGCTGTATTAATATAGAACCCCTACATTTAGACCTCAAGAGAGTTTTAATAGTCTACTTCTTAATACGTGACTTTCTTATTATATCCCCCTATTTCCTAACACCCATTAGGGAAATTTTTTGACCTACACTGAAATAATAAATATTGATTAATCGCAAAACAATTTTTATTAACTAAAACCAATTCAATTATGAAAAATGTATTAATCCCGCTTGCGTTAATTTTTTGCGTAAGTGTATCTGCTCAGCGTAATGCTGAAAACGACTATTGGAATTCATGGAGATATACTCCAAAACAAGGGATGACAACAGAGTTTGAAACTGCAGTTGCAAAAAAGATGGAAATGTTCAATAATTCTGCGGAGACCGGAATTTTTACCTACAGTGTAGTTACGGGAAAAAATAGTGGAACCTACGAACGTGTAGAATCTATGAAGTACCCAAAAGATTATGACATGGATCGCACAGCCGAGGGGGATTACTGGCAGAAGAACGTATCTCAATTTGTCGAAAAGACGAGTGGACAAATACGATGGGACCGTATTAACAATGCGACCCTGAATTGGGATTCGGAAAATCCGGGGACGCCCTCGAAGTATCTGGAGCGCACAACTTTTGATGTCAAACCAAGTGGAACCAGGCACTTTAGAAGATTTATTAATCGCATCACAAAAACCATGGAAAAAAGAGGGTTTAAGGACATGCAATTGATGTTCAGATGTGTAAGTGGTGGCAGTGATAATATGTATGTAATGGTCCGGGGATGGGATAAATATCAGGACCAACCATGGTCTGAACATGACAATACGTTTGAAGAAGCCTATAACGAACAATTTGGATGGGGAACCTATCAAGAAGACCAGCGTAATTTTACGAACGCTCTTGAGAGTTGGGGAGTAATGACAGAAACCATGGAGTTGGTACCTTCTTTGACAACAGGGATGATGAATTAAGCTATATTTAATCGAATGTCTAAAGCCTGTCCTATTGGATGGGCTTTTTTTGTTTGGCATCAGGCACACGCCATTTCTTATGAATACAGATCAAAAAACTTCCTTTAATTTCTGAAAATAAAAAATAGTTAGAACAACTGTAGGTTTGGATTTGCTTAATTACTCGCTTAAGCCCGCCACTAATCATACATAAGCCCGCTAGGGATACTGACAAAAAAAACCCTGTTAAATTGAAGTACAGATGCTATAGAAAGAGGAAAATCAAATTCTAGTTAGACTAGCGCCTTTGGTCGATATACCTTCTCTAAAAAAGCGCTGTAATACTACAGCGCTTTTTTTAGGAAGATGATTGCTAGTTAAACATCATCATAATCGATAACAACCTTTGCTGAGGTTGGATGCGCTTGACAGGTCAAGATCAGGCCTTCGGCTACTTCACTGTCGGTAAGGATTTGATTCTTACGCATTGTGGCCGTTCCCTCTGTTACTCTTGCAATACAGCTACTACAAATCCCTCCTTGGCAGGAGTGAGGTGCATCGATATCTTGATCAAGAGCAGCGTCCAAGATGATTCCGTCTTGTTTCATTTTAAATTCAAAAGTCTCATCATCTACGATGACTTTCATGGCACTTTCACCTTCCAAAGCAGCATCTACATGACCGGCGTCATCTGAGGTAGTGAAAAGCTCAAAATGGATAGCGTCATCTGCGGTTCCATTTTCTTTAAGCACATTGGTGACTTCCTTAATCATTGGTTCTGGACCGCAGAGATAGAAGGTGTCAAAGTTATTGTCGGCATATTTATTTTTGATAACAAAGTTAACCGTAGACTTCATAATACGCCCAAAATGTGCACCATCTTCACGTGACTGACTATAAATAAGCTCCATTGAAAAACGGCCTTTATAGGTTTCTTTCAAGGCGAGCAATTCATCTCTAAAAATGGTTTCTTTAGGTGTTTTATTTCCGTACACAAGTACAAAAGTACTTTCTGGCGATGCTTCTAAAACGGTTTTGATAATTGACATCACCGGTGTTATTCCGGAGCCAGCTGCAAAAGCTGCATAGGTATGCGCTTTCGCGAAAGCAGCAACGTCTACTTTAAATTTACCTTCAGGAGGATGAACCTCAAGAACATCACCTGCTTTAAGCTCACGATTTGCCATTTTTGAAAAAGTTCCATCTTCAACTTCTTTGACGGTTACTTTTAGAATACCACTTTGTGGGGTGCTGCAAATAGAGTAGGCACGACGAACTTCTTGTCCGTTTATCGTAGCTTTAATAGTTATATATTGTCCTGCTTGAAATTGAAAATCTTCTTTTAAGGTAGGAGGAACATCAAATGCGATAGAAACTGCACTTGGCGTTTCTCTAGTAATGCTTTGAATGTTAAGGGTATGAAATTGAGACATTGCAGATTTTTTGGCAAAAATACGAATGTGTGAGGGACCGTATGTAACAATTGTGACTTTTTAAGTACTAACCTCTCGTAAACCATCAAGAGCAATGATTAAACAGTTTTTAAATTTGGAGTGGAAAGCATTTTTTAGGAGTGCTTCCTTCAAAACCAATCTCGCCCTCAAAATCCTAATGGCTTTTGGAGCCCTTTATTTTATTGCCGTTTTTGGCTTCATGGGGGCTTTTCTATATAAAATTTTGGAAGATCAAAATTTAGAACCGCTACAAACGGTGAATCAGTTCATGATTTACTTCTTAGTCGTTGATTTATTGTTCCGATACTTTTTTCAAAAGATGCCTGTGGTTAATATTAAGCCATTGCTACTCATGCCCTTCGAGAAAACCAAGATTGTTAAATTTGCGCTGGGTAAGACCGTGCTTTCTTTTTTCAACTGGATGTATGCTTTTTTCTTTATTCCTTTTAGCATTGTACTGATTTATAATGGACATGACCCTTTAAGTGTTTTGACCTGGCATCTGGGGTTAATTGCCTTGATTTATATCAATAATTTTATAAACGTATTTCTTAATGATGTGACAGCTGTCGTTGTCGTTGTGGCATTGGTTTTTGCCGGGCTTGGCGGGCTTCACTATTACGAATATTTTAATATTACGGAGTTTACACAGCCTTTTTTCCAAGGTCTGTATGAATCCCCTTGGATGATATTGATTCCTGTTGCAGCCCTCATAGGTGTTGGTTATTACGCATTTAGCTACTTTTTGAAGCGTCTGTATTTAGATGCTGGATTTGCCAAAAAAGAAGATATTGCTACGAATGAAAATTACGATTGGCTCAACCGTTTTGGTAAACTAGCTATTTTCTTAAAAAATGATATTAAACTGATTAGACGTAACAAACGCTCAAAGACGACCATCTTTATGAGTGTGCTCTTCCTATTCTATGGACTTTTGTTCTTTGGAGGCGCTATTGAAGTGTATGACGGGCCGTTCTGGCGAATGTTTGCGGCAGTCTTTGTGACGGGAGGATTCCTCTTTAGTTTTGGACAATTTGTGCCCAGTTGGGACAGCGCCTACTATCCATTGATGATGACACAGAATATTCGCTATAAAGAATATTTGCGTTCAAAATGGTGGTTAGTAGTCATCGGAACTGCTATCTCGTTTGTACTCTGCATACCCTATATTTATTTTGGATGGGAAACGTTGGCAGCGATAGCAGTAGGGAGTATTTTTAATATGGGGGTCAATGCACACTTAGTGCTTCTTGGAGGTGCCTTTATCAAAACGCCTATTGACCTGACCAGTGGGAAAAAAGCATTTGGCGATAAGAGCTCTTTCAATGTAAAAACCATGCTCATTAGCCTTCCCAAAATGTTAGGGCCTATGGCTTTATATGCCATTGGACATTTTACCCTTGGACCTGTTTTTGGATATGCCTTAGTCGCATTAGCTGGCCTCATTGGCTTTGCTTTTAGAGACAAGGTGTTTAATATGATTATTAAGATTTACAAAACAGAGAAGTACAAAACCTTAGACGCTTACAAACAAAAAAATTAAGACGATGATCAAGATACAGAACCTATCAAAGACGTAT
>JBLHXM010000072.1:0-16934 GCA_047630395.1 Dokdonia sp. | reverse complement strand
TGCCCGAAGGAAAATTGCTAGTCATATTCTCAAATTTGGCGCAAATTACCAATGTAACAACTGATCATCCCATAAAAAAAGAAATCGCCAAAGGCGGTAGATTCAAATTGGAGAAACAGTTAACACGCTCTGTGAAAGCAGCTTCCGATAAAACTACCCGCGATCAACACTGGCGTTCTTCTGAAGAGGTGGAACTTTGGATACTGACGCATAAGTAGGAAGCCAAAGGAACCTCGCGTTTATGCTAGGTGATCGATATATCTTTTAGTTAGATTAGATAATCTGCTTTCTTCTGGAATCATAGTCAGAAGCAATACTAGGTTTTGTTATTTTCTATTTTTTCCAAAACGGCTTTCAATGCAGCTTCTTTTTGGGTTCCAATGAGTAGTTTTTTTCCATCCAATAGTTCGATAGCGAGCCCTCTATCTCCTTTGGTGTTATAGACAGTGCCATAAGATGTCCAAAGTCGTATGCCCCAGCCACCTACGAAACCATAATTCACAACATCAGCCTTTTTAATTTGATTCCATGGGATTCTTTTCTTTACGAATGGAAAGAAGTTCATGCGGATCTCGTCCTGGTCAATTTCTGTTTTCAATCGCATTAAATAAAAAAGGAGTAAAAAACAAAAGACGAAAACACTGAATAGCAGCAGTCCAACATCAGACATCGGATTAGTGCCCATTTTTTCTCCTAGAATGAACTGAGAGTATATGCCATATAGAGGCAAAGTACCAATGCCAATCAATATGAGCCAGAGCCACCATTGTGTAAATTTTTGTTCTTCTTTGAACTCAGTTTTCATAGGAAATATGATTTGTAAAGCGTGGCCGTTGTTTGGCTATTAACTGCAACCCGCAATGATTAGCTTTGTTTCAATGATAGCACTAAGCTATCAGAATATTAATCAGTTTCCAAAAGCTATAAATTTTTCATTTCTAAATGGGGTGCTATTTCAAGAAAAGTTAATCTACTAATCCTTCAATGCCCGCGTCACTCACTTCATGAATACCGTCAAAAACAGTCACTTTAAGGCGCTGTCCAAAGAGTCGGCTTCCTTTTAAATGTTCTTCTGTTTTACGGGCTTCTGTGATATATTCATCTTTGTCACCATAGAGATAGGTAACCTTGGTGTCTGTAGATAGATAGTTAAAATCTTCACTTTTTAACTCATTTGGAATACCACCAGAGTGGAGTAGGAGTTGTTGGCATTGTATCTTACGACTAGAGGCCCATCTGGTAACTATAGAAACGCCTTGCGAATATCCCATGAGTATAATATTTAGATTTTGGCCTTGCCATTTTTTGCTTTCCGTTGCCCAAACAGCATCTACATAGCTAAGCACATTTTTAGTTTCTAAAGCCGTGTTTTCTTTGGTTAGCCAACTAGCACCAACATACTTGAATTTTCGGTCTTGGTAGTATTTGCTTGGTGCTTGGGGAGCGATGATATAATTTTCTTCGGGATCGAGTCCATCGAAGTGCTTGATGAAGTAGCGGGATAAATGTCCCATGCCATGAAAGGCGAACCATACATTTTTTGTTTTTCGCGAAAGCGTATTCAAAACCGTGTAGGTGTTCGTATGTGAATATGAGATCTGTTGGTCCTGCATCGTTTTTTATCAAAAATAGGAAATGTACCTCAGTTTCTAGCTTTCACGAACCGTTTGTGGATGCTACGCATTCACTATAGATATTCTTGAAGTTGCTTTTTGAAATAGTCAGCGCTTCTGGCTGCACTTTGCATAGAACTTTGTTCAAAATTACCACCTTGTTCTATATAAAAATACTCGAGCCCTGAAGTCACTGGATCTGGAAGTATTTGCGTGTAATCTATAGAGCCATTCCCCAGTTCCGAATAATCTCTCGTAATTTTGTCCATATCTTTAATATGCCACATCACATATCGCCCGGGTTGGTCATTGATCAGCTCTTTAGGTGTTTTTTTTGCTGAATGCATGACCCAGTACATATCCATTTGGAGTTTGACTAGCGAAGCATCTGTTTCAGATAGAATAATATCAAAACCTGTTTGACCATTGTGCTCTTCAAATTCAAAACCGTGATTGTGATATGCAAAACCAAGACCTGCATCCGTTACTTGTTCTCCAATGAGATTGAGCTTCCCAGCCATCAACTTGAACGTATCCATAGTTCGTTGCTCAGGGGCAATCCAAGGCCATGTGATATAGGCGCTGTTTACAGCTTTTGCTCCTTGGATACACTGATCTACAAAGCGCTTCAAATCGTCTTCTGATTTTTCTAAAAAGGGGGCAAATCCATAATGCCCACTTGTCATAGTTACTTCCAAATCTTTCAGAATTTCATTGAATGCTGCTGCTTTATATCCGTAGAAGGTTCCTTCTTCAGCATTAAAGCCATACGCCTCAAAATCCTGATACCCCATTACCTTTAGCGCTTTGAGTGTTGCAAGAGGATCTTTGGCCATCGCATCGCGAACAGAATATAATTGATATCCCATTTTAAATGTATGGTTTCCAGCTCCTGAGAAACAGGAAATCGGTAAAAGTGTGGCAGCACTTGCGAGGCCTGCCGTTTGAATAAATGTTCTTCGATGCATGTACATAGTTTGACAATGGAAGGACAAATTAACAATTATGGATGAGGAATGCTAGTTTGTCCATGGCTCTTTAGTCTTGGCGCTCACAAAGCCAGTGCCATTAAAGACCCTATGTACAAAGGCATTAAGTCCGAGCCATTAATTTTCTCATCTTTTAGAATTACATTACTGGTCGTACTATAAATGCGTTATTGCTTATAGGTAGGTGGCCTTCCTTTGCGCAAACTGATGATCCCGTCAAAAAAAAATGTTGGAGTGAATGAAATAGCACCTTCCGGTTGGAATTGATTTTTAATATAAAAGTAAAACCCAATACCAATTAGCCATTTGTAGGGAAACGGAAACATAAGCAATGGCCTTTGATAGGCAAAAACGTACATATCTAAGGCTGCATAAATGAGATTAAAGAAGGGTCATGGAAATAGAAAGAGCAAGAAAAAATAGACCGCTAGCCTATTGATGCTCCGCTTTTGATATAAGAAGAAACACAAAATGAGCCCTTGGAGTCCCCCAAAGAGGACCAAAATATTGAGGAAGTTATGCGCTAGTTTGATAGCGCATAGATTAATGTAGCTCTTTAAAAACAGTAGATTTAAGTTGTGGCCATTCTTCTTTCAAAATACCATAACAAGCAGAACTTCTCCTGAAACCATCTTTGATGATTAGGTTTTTTTTCAGAATACCTTCCAGTGTTCCACCTATTTTTTCAACGGCTCTTCGGGAACGAAGATTGCGTTCGTCTATGCGAAATGCTACTTTTTCCATGTCGGTCTGTTCAAAGACGTGGCTAAGCATTAGAAATTTCATGTGAGTATTGAGTCCGCTTCCACGAAAAGCTTCACCCAACCACGTCCATCCAATGTGCACAACCTTGTGACGGGTGTCAATATTTCCAAACCGGGTACTTCCTGCGTAGCTTTCCTGTAATTTGTCATAAATGAGAAATGGGAGTGCCCTGCCTTGTTCCGCTTTCGCGAAAGCGTCATTCATATACCCTCTTAGTTTTTCTGGAGTAGAAACGTCTGATGCACCATATTTTAAAAGATCCACTTGCGTTGATAAAGGAAGTAAGATATCAAAGTGCTCGGGCATCAAAGGTATCAACTTTACGCGCTCATTTTCCAAAAGAATAGTAGTCATAAATTGTATCTTTGTGGTATAAAAATACACAATGCAATTGACCAAAAAACAAATTCTAGAACAACTTGCAGTAAGTTGTAAAAACACACTCATGGAAACACTAGAGATCGAGTATATTGATTTCGGAGAGAACTTTTTAGTCGCAAAAATGCCCGTAAACTCCAGAGTGCATCAACCAGACGGTGTTTTGCACGGAGGTGCGATGGTCGCCCTTGCCGAAAGTGTGGGAAGTGCCGCTAGTTTTATGTTTTTAGATGCTGAAAATATGTATGTACGCGGTATTGAAATATCGGCAAATCACGTCAAGAGTAAGCGGGAAGGCACCGTGTATGCCAAAGCTACGTTTATACACAAAGGGCGTACCACTCAACTCTGGAATATCGATGTGGTAGATGAAGAAGATCAGCTGATCTCCAAGGTAAAGTTGACCACAATTGCCTTACCCAAACGATAATGGAAGTCCATTCTTTACGTGCTTATTTGCAACATCAATTGGAAGCAGATCTCCCTTTTGTTATCTATAGGAAGCCAAGTTCAAAAGTGATTCAAGGGTTTTTTCAAGACGACCCGACCCTTCATTATGCAGAAGACCTGAGTCAAAGCGGTTTTGTTTTTGCTCCCTTTGACGCGCGCGATAAAGGGATATTGATCCCAGGGGAACATCCACAGGAATTGCATATTGAAGGATCAGAACATATAGTAGATAGCCCTTTCAAAACGGTAGCTCTATTGGATGGAAAAGAGCGGCATTTGGAATTGGTACAAAAAGGAATTACTCAGATAAAAAACTCAGAATTGAAAAAGGTGGTGCTTTCGCGAAAGCAATACTTGCATACCAATAAATCTACGGAAGAGGTGCTTTTGCAGTTACTGCAGGACTATCCCAATGCTTTCGTATACTGTTGGTACCACCCAAAAATTGGACTATGGGTAGGCGCAACACCTGAAACCTTAGTATCTATAGACAACCGCCAATTAAAAACGATGTCACTGGCAGGAACTCAAACTTTTGTAAATACTCAGGATGTAGTATGGGGAGACAAGGAAGTGGAGGAGCAGCAAATGGTAACACAAACCATCGTTTCTCACTTAGAACCTTTGTTAGGAGCCTTAGACGTTTCTGAGGCGCAAACGCATCAAGCTGGGAGTCTTCTACATCTAAAAACAGACATTTCTGGAGCGGTAGACCTTACAGCTGTTTCCTTAAAAAAGATTGTGGAAGCGTTGCATCCAACGCCTGCTGTTTGCGGTTTGCCAAAAGAACTGGCCAAAGTATTTATTCTAGAAAATGAACAGTACGATCGAGAATATTATACAGGTTTTTTGGGAGAATTAAATCTCAAAACAACACGAACACGTGCTAGAAATCGCCGTAATGTAGAAAATCTTGCGTATACCTCAATTGCAAAAAACACCCATCTATTTGTCAATCTTAGATGTATGCAATTACGAGAAGACACGGCTTCTGTCTATGTTGGAGGAGGTATTACTGCCGCTAGTGACCCCGATGCCGAATGGCAGGAAACGGTACATAAATTGGCAACCATGGGAAAGGTGTTATAATCGAATTCAGCTTTCAATTTTTTTGAACAAAAATATCTCTGCAAAAGTGTATTTTTACGTTCATCAATGAAGCACTCCAAAATACCCGTTGCCCAGTCTATTGTCAATCTTTGCCTAAGCAAAGGTATTGATCAAGTTGTGATTTCTCCGGGCTCCCGGAACGCGCCACTTACCATAGAATTCACTAATAATAACGAGATAAACGCATACAGCATCGTCGATGAACGCTGTGCCGCTTTTTTTGGATTGGGCATTGCCCAGCAAACCCAAAAGCCGGTAGCATTGGTGTGTACATCAGGAAGTGCTTTGCTTAACTATTACCCGGCCATTGCTGAAGCTTTTTACAGCGACATCCCTTTGATTGTCATCAGTGCAGATCGCCCCGTGGAGCGTATTGATATTGGAGACGGACAGACGATTCGGCAAAAAGGAGTTTTTGAGAATCACATTTTGTATTCGGCAAACCTGTACTCTGAAGTAGTGCCAGGGAAAGAAATAAACGACAAACGCATCTTGCAGAAACTGCAGGAGAGCCGGCGACACAACGAACAAGAAATCAATAAAGCCCTTAACAGGTCGATTGAAGGGAATGGGCCCGTACATATCAATGTGCCTTTTTATGAGCCCTTGTATGAAATGACGGAAGAAGCTTCAGAAGCGCCTATTTCGATTACCCCTCGAGGGAATGAGCAAGAAATTCCTGTGGAGGAATTGGCTCGATATCATTCGCTTTGGAATCAATCAAAAAGGAAGATGGTGCTGGTAGGAGTATTACCACCAGATAGTGTGGAGAAACAATTTGTGGAGCAATTAGCTACAGATCCAAGTGTGATAGTTTTTACGGAGACCACGTCAAATTTACACCACCCTAATTTATTTACGCGTATAGATAATATGGTGGGGCCTTTGGATGCTGCAGGTTTTAAAAACTTGCAACCAGAGATTCTTCTAACTTTTGGAGGGATGGTAATCTCTAAAAAAATTAAAGCTTTTCTCAGAGAATATCAACCAGAGCAACACTGGCATATAGATCCCAAAAAGGCATACGACACCTTCTTTTGTTTACACCGTCATTTTGAGATTTCTGTCAATGGTTTTTTGGAAACCCTGTTGAATAAAGCTGAACCCTTTGAAAGTGAGTATCAATCCTATTGGTTAGGCGTTAGGAATGAGCGAAATAGTAAACATGAGCAATATATTGCTGAGATGCCTTGGTGTGATTTTAAGGCCTTCGATCAGGTTCTTAGTGCTATTCCAGACAAGAGTATGCTGCAAATAGGGAATAGTAGTGCCGTACGGTATGCACAATTATTTGATTTGAATAAAAGTTTGGAAGTCTATTGTAATCGTGGAACGAGCGGGATCGATGGCAGTACCAGTACAGCAATTGGTGCCGCAGTGGCAAGTGACCGAGCGACGATTTTAATCACTGGAGAATTGAGTTTTCTATATGATAGCAATGCCTTGTGGAATGATCATATTCCAATGGATTTTAAAATGGTGGTGATCAATAATGGTGGTGGTGGGATTTTTCGCATCTTACCCAATGAAGATAAAAACACACCTTACTTTGATCAATTCTTTGAAACGACACATCAATTAACGGCGAAACAACTCTGTGAGATGTACAAGATAAAGTATTTTACAGCTCATAATGAGGAAGATTGTACTTTCGCGAAAGTGGCATTATTTGCATCAAACGATGCACCTTCGTTACTAGAAATCTTCACACCGCGAAAAATTAACGATGAAGTGCTCTTGAACTACTTTAAATTTATCAAGTAACATTTTTAACGAAAGTTTTAATTTTTATTTTATCTTTAAGCAATATATAAACGTTGAACCAATTCACAATTACTTCAAATTATGAGCAAAAGAGATGACTTGATCGCAAAGTATGCGGACGATTTAAAGAATAAATGTGGGATGACTCCTGATATGGATCTCCTTATAAAAGTAACGATAGGTTGTGGTCCTTCAATTTATAATGCAGATGCTGCAACAGTCTCTGGAAGTGATCAAAGCGAGTTAGACACTGTGAAGAACAATTTTTTAATTAAAAAATTAGGTCTTAAAGACAGTGCAGATCTAGACAAAGCAATTGATGGATGTATGGAAACCTACGGAAAATCAAATCGTAATAAGTACCGTGCTGTAGTATATTATATGCTAGCGAAGCACTTTAAAAAGGAATCTGTTTATAAGTAGACTGATAATTAACCAACCAAACTAAAAACGTTCGAGTCTGACTCGAACGTTTTTTTTTGCCCTAAAGATACCTTAGGAATTTAGGGAAGTAATCGTACTTTTGTAGCAAATATTCACAGACTATGCTTGAGATTGGACAATACCACAAAATGCGCATTGATAGAGAGACAGAACCAGGGCTTTTTCTATCTAATGAAGCCGGTGATGATGTGTTATTACCTAATAAATATGTGCCAGAAGAATATAAGATCTGGGACGAGCTTGACGTCTACGTCTATCTCGACCATGAAGAACGTCCTGTAGCCACGACCTTAAAGCCTTTTATTGAACTCAATAATTTTGGTTATTTGCGTTGTACAACGGTTGCCGAAATGGGTGCCTTTTTAGATTGGGGTCTTGAAAAAGAATTGTTTGTGCCATTTGCTCAACAGGCAAGACCTATGAAAGTGGGAAGCTGGTATATAGTCTATATGTACCTGGATGAAAAGACGAACCGACTCGCGGCCACGAGTAAAACGATGAAATACCTCAATAATGATACCTTGACGGTCGAAAAATTTAACAAGGTAGATATCTTGATTTCACACATTACAGATCGTGGTGCCAATGCCATTGTCAATGGAATGCACAAAGGACTCATATACAAGGAAGATATTTTTGAAGATATTCGAACTGGAGATAAGCTCGAAGGATGGGTCAAGAAAATCAGACCTGATGGGAAGCTTGATATTGTATTACAAGAAGAAGGTTATAGGAGTATAGAACCTAATGCACAGTATATTTATGATGAGTTGAAAGCCAATGATGGTTTTCTTGCCTTACATGATAAGAGTGCTCCTGAAGATATTCAAAATCAATTAGGTTTGAGTAAAAAGAGCTTTAAGAAAGCTGTGGGAAACCTCTATAAGGATGGTAAAATAGTAATCCAGGAAGATGGATTACATCTTGTAGACTAAAACCTAGTTACCTGACCTAGCGGCATACAAAGCAGTGCAATAGGCAGCTGCAATAATTCCTCCGCTTGCAGGTTTATAGGCGATATTCTTTACACCAGAAAGACTTCCATCACTACCGAAAGCATAAATTTGACCTGACTTTAAGGAAGGTGCTTTGATATTGAAATCTGCTCTTACCGGATTTTTTGCACCTAGTTGTTCGATAGTTTTAAAGATAAGAGGGATGTTTTGCTGTGTATTATGATCTCTAAAAATAGACCCTAATGTAAAGCGAGAAGGCATTTCTACTTCCTCAAGATTAAGTGCAAGAAGGCTTTGAACCTCTGTTTTCATAGCCACCGCCTTAATCTGAAAGCCTGTCTTTTCAAAATCTTCATTCTGAGAGAAAAGAGTTATGGAGTACAATGCAAAAATTAACAATACCAGCTTTTTCATATCATTGAGAAAGATACTACAAAGCTTTAAAAGAGTGTCAATTTTAACAAGCTGTTATTAAATTGGGGGCAGCCCAATGAATGGCTTGGTTAAGACCAAAAAAGTGTTTGGTATTGCATTTGTAAAATTGTTTTTCAAATGAAAACATGCGATGCCCCTCTTCATCATAATTGATGACCGCGCTCTTATAAGGGGCAATATTTTTGCGTTCTTTTGCAATCATAAGGAAATCTGTAGCTTTTACAGCATAGTTATTGACTCTATTTGAAAGATAACCAAACTGTTTATTTCCCTTGGAGTAGGTATCTAAAAGAGCGTAGATTTCCTTGAAGCATTCATAGTCTACAGTAGCACCTTCCTTAAATTCAGTAACCAAGAAACTTTCAAAAATATAAGCAGGCCCTTCTTTCAAGAGGTGGGTGTGCTTAATTTCTTTCTTAAGTTTGCTGTCTAGTATATTCATAGATGATTTTGAATGAGCAAATGTAAGTATTAAAATTGATTTACTATGCATGCATAGTAAATAGTGCTAATTTTTGAATTTATAATATTTCTCTGTATGGTTGTTTTGCTAAGATTGGGTGTATTGTGTAACGAGCATGCGGGGAGCAATGCTCGGTTCATCCATTCGATACCTTGAGATAAATCGTCAAATAATGTAACAGGAAATCACCAGTAGCGTTGTTCATATTGAGCAGACATACGACCTACGGTAGTATAATTGATAATAACTATTTTTGAATTTGTGGTAAATAGCTCTGCAATAAGGCTCAATTCATGAGGTATTATGGAGAAAGGATTCACGTGATTCCAAATCAATCTAAAATTCCCCGAAGTTCTAAAATGGTCGTAAATGATTTCTCACATTCCTCTCCATTGATCAAAACCCATGATCAGTCTTTGCTTCAGTTCAGCAAGAACAAAATTTTCAAAAACCGTAAAATTTTCGATGTCTAAGTGATAAATAGACGCTAGATTTTCTATGAATATAACATCTTTAATATTTATAAATATCTGATTTATAGTGTAAATTCAGGTTGTGTTCAGGAAGAATAGATATGCATGCATAGTAGAAAAAAGAAGAACCAACAAGCAAAACAGTTTTAAGGGATTTCCATGTTGTTCATCGGTGTTTTATTTCAAATTTTTTAGATTTTTAATTTTTTTGCAGTCGCTTTCTGAACACCTTCCTTATGCATAAGTACTGAAATAGCTTTCAATCTCATGTAGGGAACACTCATATAAACATAGCCTTCATACTTGGTGCGCCCAGGATCTGTACCCCAAGAATTCTTAACCTTGTAATAGATGTTTCCATGCTGATCTTTTGCTTTACCCGTAATGTGCATCAAGTGGTCATCGGTGGTTGTATAGTTCTCAAATGCGTCTTGACGATTTTGCTGACTAACAACTTTTTCTGTTTCAGGTCCTAATACAGCCATTTTTTTATTCTCATCACTTGCAGGGATAACAGCCACTCCGTGCTTCGAAGAGAAAGTAGGCTCACTTACGTCACAATCTAAAGTTACCGTAAAGCCACGGTCTAAAGCATGATCAATATTTTGGACAAACTCATCCAGCGGGAGATTGTAAAAGCTGCCGTTGGAAAAATTATCTGGAATGTTTAAAATAAAAGATTGATAAAACGGAGCTTGTGTAAATGAAGTAAGCGTCACATAATTATCTGCATTGATTTTCATCGTTGTTGAAAAATCTATTGGTGTATACGATTGTCCATCGTATTGAAAGTTCGAGAAATTTGCCCCGAGATAAATATCCAGGACTCCCGACACCGCCGGTTTCCACTTTTTACTTAATATACGTCCAGGATTATCGATATAGGTATCGAGCATTGCCTTCACCACCGCAACAAGTTCCGCATGGCTATGTCGATTCTCTGATGGCGCCAAACCGGTATAAGCATCTATAGGTACGAGCCCAAATTGTGCGACACTATTGATAACATCATGCGCTAATCCCCCTTCACTAAACTGAGCCTTTCCTTGACGCATTACATAATTTTCTGCTTTGACAGGATAGGTGTTTCGAACGGTATACATTTCCGATAGATCTACTTTTTTTCCCGTTAAGCGAATAATTTCGCTTTCCAAAAATGAAGAAGTAGAGAAACTCCAACAGGTTCCTGTGTTTCCCTGACTAATTACCGGAGTGGTTTCTAAGTCAACAATATCTGTAAATAAATAAGTAGCGGGCGTTTCTTGGGCATGGTTCGCTTTCGCGAAAGCAAAAACAGTAATAAGAGAAAGCAGTAATCTTTTCATTTGAATCTAATTGATAAAGCGTTAATTTCGCTTAAAAATAGCATATTATGAGTAAAGCCAATTGGAAAATCGCTAAAGAATATACAGACATCACATATAAGAAAAGTAATGGAGTCGCTCGTATTGCCTTTAATAGACCCGATGTACGCAATGCATTTCGTCCAAAGACAACAGCCGAATTGATCGATGCTTTTTACGATGCGCAAGAAGATACATCCATCGGTGTAGTTTTGTTATCGGCTGAAGGGCCTTCTTCTAAAGATGGAATCTATAGTTTCTGTAGTGGCGGTGACCAAAAAGCTCGTGGACACCAAGGGTATGTGGGTGAGGATGGATATCATCGCCTCAATATATTGGAAGTTCAACGTATGATTCGGTTTATGCCCAAAGCGGTAATTTGTGTCGTTCCTGGATGGGCCGTAGGTGGCGGACACAGTCTACATGTGGTCTGTGATATGACTTTGGCATCCAAAGAGCATGCTATTTTTAAACAAACAGATGCCGATGTCACTAGTTTTGACGGAGGGTATGGGTCTGCGTATCTCGCCAAAATGGTCGGACAAAAAAGAGCAAGAGAGATTTTCTTCTTAGGACGTAACTATTCTGCACAAGAGGCTTTTGATATGGGTATGGTGAATGCCGTAGTACCGCATGATGCCTTGGAAGATACTGCCTACGAATGGGCACAAGAAGTATTAGGAAAGTCTCCCACATCTATTAAAATGCTCAAGTTTGCCATGAATCTTACAGACGATGGTATGGTTGGACAGCAGGTATTTGCAGGAGAAGCGACACGACTTGCGTATATGACCGATGAGGCTAAAGAAGGGCGTGATGCCTTTTTAGAAAAGCGCAAGCCTAATTTTGAAAAGAAATGGTTGCCTTAATGGTTTTCTTTTAATTGTTGATTTACTGTATTTGTAAACTTTTCAGCACCTTGAGGACTCAGGTGATTGTGGTTGTTGAAATCGGGGAGGAGGTAATCTACTTGCTCCGCATCTATGAGATGCGTATCCGGATAGGTATGAAGCATCTCTTTCAAGAAAGCATCTCTGCGCGCTACCATAGTTGGATTTCTATTCCTGTAGTGTTTTTGGGTTACAGGCGTTAACAGAATAACAGCTTTAAGCTGCTGGTCTTTGCAAAAGGCGAGTATTTTTTTAAACGCCGCAGTGTTTTCCTGAACCGCGGCTGGATTCTCACGATTATAAATACTCAAGGAGATATCCTTAATGCGCGTTGGTTCATAGTTCGCTTTCGCGAAAGCGGAGTTTTTTGCTTTTTCAAAATAACCATAGTCTCCATAATCCTGAACATTCACAGGAGAAATGCTGCCGAGTATTTCTTTTGAGTAGAAGGAAGGGTTGCTTATATAGAGTAGTTTGTCTTTGGCATATACAGTTCTTCCAAATGCATTGACGTTATAGTAGTTTAAGAAAGTAGTATGTTTCCAAAATTCTTGTTTATTAGGAGGGGTGTCCAAATGCGCAAAAGTCATCGAAAGGATTATGGTATTAAGCTTAGGAAGTCTTTCTTTTAACTGGCTTAACATTGCAAAATCTTCCGCATAATCTTGATGACCGGAAGCCAGGTTGATTGTGGGCCAAGACATGAATTTGGGATGGATCGCCCCTTGGTTTTGGCTGGCACCCAAAACCAAAACCTCTAGATTCTCAGATTCTTTATGAAGGTACGTCGCGATGGCTTTGGGGGATGACGGTACATTGCGTACCCAAAATTCTAGGGCACCCAAAATCATCACTACTGGAAGTAGGAATAGGACGGTTCGTATGAGATATTTTTTTACCATTAGAACTGAAAGTATATAAATGTCTCTTGCGGACCTCCGTATCGAACAATTAAAAATATAAATAGGTAGTAAATACCCCAGCGTACTGGAGTCTTGAACTTTTGTTCGAGATTTTCAAAGGGATGTAATTTCTTTGAAGTTAAAAATTCTGCCCCCAAAAGAATTCCTAATACACCTATTTTGGCACCAATGATCCAATCAAACTGACTCCACCCAGAGGTGCTAAAAATTCCTTTTATCACTGTCCAAGCTACTTCGATATTCTCGGCTCTAAAGAAGATCATGGCAATCAGAATCTGTATGTAGAGATGTGTTCTGCCAAAAACAGGAAATTGATGTAACAATTGCCGAATGGTTTTATTTTTTCCGTTTACCGATAGCTTAATAAGCTCAACGGCCATTACAAAACCTTGAGTGACACCAAAAAGAACGAAGGTCCAACTGGCGCCATGCCATAAGCCCATTGCAGTCATTGTAATAATGAGACCTATAAATCGCAAGGCTCTTGACTTCTTGTTGTATTTAACTATAGGAATATAGAGATAATCTCGAACCCATTTAGATAAGGAGATGTGCCAGCGGTCCCAGAAAGAAGAAACGCTGTTTGCGAGATAGGGGAGTTTAAAGTTTTCACTAAGTTTAAAACCAAACAATTTGGCTGTACCAACAGCAATATCTGTATACCCTGAAAAGTCGCAATAGAGTTGGAAAAAGAACAAGGCTGTAGCATATAGTATTTCTATGCTCGAAAAATCTCCAGGATGTGCATAGACCGCCGTGACGGCAATACCTAAATTATCGGCGACGACTACTTTTTTGAAAAGTCCCCAGAGGATACGACGCAAACCATCTTTGCTCTGATTGATATCAAAAATACGTTTTTTGGCAAACTGAGGAAGGAGTCTTCCCGCTCGCTCAATAGGCCCGGCCACAAGCTGTGGAAAAAAGCTTACAAAGCATAAGAATTGCAAGAAGTTGTCTGAGGCGTTGATCTTTTTCTGATAGACATCTACCGTATAACTAATCGTTTGAAACGTATAATAACTCAGCCCTACGGGAATAATGACATCCAGCGTGGAAAAGGAACTATCGGTGATATCAAATACTGCTTTAAAGTTGTCTATAAAAAAGTTGTAGTATTTAAATATAAAAAGGACGCCTAGGTTCCATGCGAGGGAGAGATATAAGGCATACTTTGCTTGTTTGGGTTGGTTGCGCTTTCGCGAAAGCGTAATCCATCGCCCCGCTGCATAATCCACAGCCGCACTCGTGAAAATAAGAAACAAAAAACGCCAGTCCCAAAAGCCATAAAATAAATAGCTGGCCGCAAGAATCAATATATTCTGAGCCTTAAGCCGTGATGCACCTAAGAGCCAGTAAAGGATAAAGACGATCGGTAGAAAAAGACCAAAACCAAAGGAGTTAAAAACCAAAAAGGGGGGTGTTAGTTCGCAAATATACTTCAAAAACAAAAAAGACAATTCAAAAGGAGCCCTAACGATTTGTTATTTGTAATGTTGAGCTAATATTGCAGATGAGAATAAAGGACAGCCGACATGGGTGATTTTGTATTTTGGTGACTGAGTTCTTAAAAAAGCTTTGATATATGGATGCACTAGAATGAACGAATAGGTTTGATTAAAATGTATAATTCATCTTCCATGCATCCCATTATTTACTTATTTATCATAATAAAATAGACCGTCTTTGCAGACGGTCTATTTTGTATGTGAAGCTCTATTTATTCAAAATAGCTAAAGGTTTCTCCAGCTTTTATAGTGAGTAACGTTTCGTAGATCAATTTAATGACGTTTTCAACATCATCGCGATGTACCATTTCTACTGTGGTGTGCATATATCGCAATGGCAAAGAAATTAAGGCAGATGCAACTCCGCTACCACTATAGGCAAAGGCATCTGTATCTGTTCCTGTAGCTCTAGAAAGGGCAGCACGTTGGAATGGAATCTTATGTTTCTCAGCAGTTTCGGTGATGCGATCACGTAATTTTTGTTGCACTGCTGGGGCATATGCAATCACGGGGCCTTCTCCTATGGCTGCAGCGCCTTGAACTTTTTGATTGATCATAGGGGTGGTTGTATCATGAGTTACATCGGTCACAATGGCAACATCAGGTTTGATACGTTCGGCGATCATTTGAGCACCTCTTAATCCAATCTCTTCTTGCACCGAGTTGGTGATGTACAAGCCAAAAGGAAGTTCCTTTTTATTTTCTTTAAGTAGTCTGGCTACTTCGGCAATCATAAAACCACCTGCGCGGTTGTCGATAGCACGACAGACGAACTTGTCGCCGTTAAGAATATGAAATGCATCTGGGTAGGTAATTACACAACCTATATGGATGCCCATTTTTTCCACCTCTTCTTTGTCTTTGGCGCCCACATCAATAAAAATGTTGTCTGGTTTAGGAGCTTCTTCTTTTGCTTTGCTACGTGTGTGTATCGCTGGCCATCCAAAAACCCCTTTGACGATGCCTTTTTTTGTATGAATGTTTACGATTTTCGAAGGTGCTATTTGATGATCACTCCCTCCATTGCGAATTACATATAAAAGGCCATTGTCTGAAATGAAATTGACGTACCAAGAAATCTCGTCGGCATGCCCTTCGATAACAACCTTGTATTTTGCTTTGGGATTTATGACTGCTACTGCCGTTCCATAGGTATCGGTAATAAACTCATCTACATAAGGGGTAAGATATTCCATCCACATCTTTTGTCCATCCCATTCATAGCCCGTCGGAGCTGCATTATTGAGGTATTTCTCTAAAAAATTTATGGATTTCTTTGTAAGAATACTTTTTTTAGCCATTGAAGTTGTTTTTTATAAAAATACACATATTAAAGATAATGGTACTTCGTTATAGGATTGTAATTCTTAATTTTGGTATGATATTCGCTTAAAGCGAAATGACCTATGCGCGTTCAAATTTTATACATACTATGCTTTTGTATTCCTATATATATGTATGGGCAAGATACGTTGGTCTCTCCTGATAATAATGAGTACGAATACTATATCATTAAAGGGGATACGATTGCGCGAGATTTTATTGGATTAGAGGAAGTTATTATTTTCAAAAGGCTCAAGTTTAGTAGTAAGGAAGAACGTAGAAGGTATTTGATACTTCGTCGTAAAACTCGAAAGGTATATCCGTATGCTAAGTTGGCAGCTGAACGATTGGTTACGCTCAATGAGCGTTTGGAGAATATTAAATCGAAACGTAAGAAGAGAAAGTATACAAAGATTATTCATCGCTATTTAGAGGGGGAGTTTTCTGCTCAATTGAAGAAGTTGACGCGCACTGAGGGTCAAATTCTAATAAAGCTTATCCATAGACAAACAGGCGATACCGCCTTCGAGTTAATTAAAAAATTACGGAGTGGTTGGAAAGCCTTCTGGTATAATGCGACAGCGAGTGCTTTTGATATTTCCTTAAAAAGAGAGTTCGATCCGCGTACGGTGGAAGAAGACTACCTGATTGAAGATATTCTGCAGCGATCGTTTCAGTCGGGTATATTAGAGGCTCAGGATACCGCTTTAGACTTTGAGTATATTGAACTGAGCAATAAATGGAAGAAAAAACCAAAAGCTGCTGCAGAGGAGTAGCATATATATTAAGGACAATCTCATTGATTTTTATATCACTTTCGTGAAAATTCGATTTGATTCAATAGTTTCTTTTTCAGTATTTTAGGATGTGTTTGCGGTTAGAGTGTTTGTAATAATTAATTTTTTCAATTTTTCTTGATATTTTTCATTGCCATAATGGAAAGTGGTGGTATCTTTGCCGTCCGGTTTTTCGGGTATGTTCACAGAGGATATTGTAGTGTAAAAGAGGTCAAAGAAAGTTTTTTAAAATTTATTTGATTTTATTGTTTAGGAATAAAAAACAGTAGTATATTTGCACCCGCTTAGCAAAACAACGAGAGTTGATGTG
>JBLHXM010000071.1:0-17291 GCA_047630395.1 Dokdonia sp. | reverse complement strand
AACTTTTGAACATGGAACCTATCGATTACTTGTACTGCATTTGGAAATGATTTTTTGACAATCAATCCCATATTTCCAGCCATATCTAGAGTAACTTCTTCAACCTTATTGCGTTGTTTCAGAGGTATCTTTTGTAGTATTTTAATGACCACATCTGCTTTGGTGCCTCTAACCATAGCTACTAAAGCTCCTTTCTTTCCTTTTGCTTTTTTATTAGTCAATATTGTATATAATTCGCCATTGGAAAAAGCAGTTTCATCTAGAGATAATCTTTTCCCAATGTTTTGTGTAAATAACAACCAGCTCTTGGAATGAGACTTTTGGTTCCATTGTTTAAACTCACTTAGATAGTCCCTGTATTGTCTTTGTAGATTTCTTGGGTTGATTCCGTAGAATTTAGCAACAACAGCAGTACTGGAAGCATTATTACTTATAGACCTCTTTTAAAAAAGTAGCAAACTCACTAGTTATCCTAGTTCCTTTTGCTACTAAATCCCAATCTCTTGTCACTACTTTACTGGTTGTTTCGTTCATCCAACGACGTCTAGTTATATGCAAGTAAACATTCTTGCCTCGTATAGGGAAGTCTTGAACAGTTGCCTCTGGAAAGAAGCCTTTAGAGTGAAGTTTATCATTCTCAAACCCCTGTGGAACAACATTGTTCTCTGTCAAGCAAAAGTGTATCTCTTCACCTTTTACCTCGTGTTTAGTAATCTCAAAATAAGTTACAAGAACTTCAGGAAGTAATAAATGGGCAGCTGCAAATAGAGCGTCTGAGGACATAGAATTTTTTAAAGCAAAGTTGTAGCAAATTTATCTACTCCACAAGTTTTTGTGTTGATCCGTTAATCCCCCCGGAACTGAAAACGAAATCGAAACTGAAATCGAAGTCGAAGATGAAGATGAAGGTGAAATCGAAGATGAAATCGAAGAACTAGCCCCGAGCTAGCTTGAGGAATCTTGAGCATAAAAAAATACCAGATGCGTGTAACGCACCGAGGGATTCTATTTGCAGCAGCGGTCTCGTTCTAGGGATCAACGCAGTTCATCCCGCAGAACGAAATCGAAGTTAAAGACGAATTCCAAAAATCATGTAAAAGCTCCCCACCCGCTTGCGGGAGGGAATGAATTGGCGGAGCCAAGAAAGGGAGGGGTTACGGTATAGAAACAACTAAAGTTCATGTAAAATTACAAACTCCATAATAATCAGTAAATGCAACAGTATGCGTTCAGATAGAGATAGTCTTCATGTTGAATTTAGATTAGCTATTTCTAAATAATACAACCCGATTTATAATTCTACTTATAAAACGAAATTTAATCATTCATACTCTGAAAACACGTTAGAATATACCACTGTCCATTTTCTAGCTTTTTTATAGTAGTACAAGTGAATCAACTTATACTTTTCAATTACTTCAAATTCTATACAATCATTCCCTGAGATCATTTCAACTTTAATTTTCGGTTTGAAATTACCCTCAGAATAATCATAAAAAAAATATTTGAAGGACGTTCCTAGGGATTCCTCAGTCTTTACTAAATCCTTGAAAATTAAATTGCCATTTACATAGCCCCTAATACTATCATTGAAATTGCCTTCTAAAAGAACAATTACACTTTTTTTATCATGTGTAACAATTAAATCTTTATCATCATTTTTTCTGACTTTATCATATTTTATTTCAGTAATACTTTCGCATGATGTATCGACGAGAATAGTTTTCTTGGATTTACAAGAACTCAAAATAAAAGTTAACGCTAAGAAAAAACCAAATTTATTCATTGGTAGGTTGTTGCTGTTAAGATACTAATACTCTCTTATTAAATTTGATAGGGATTAGTCTTCTTTTAATTTAGCAAAAAAGAATGCCAAGCAAGAAGTCGATGAACAGGAAACGCATCGCTCGACAATCAACTATGGCATGTTTTAAGGGAAGTTTGGAGGTGTCTCGCTCAGCACCCCTTTTGATATGCTAAGTAACACGTAAGGGAGTAAACACCTGAAATCGCCCTAAGCTAGTGAGTCGGGACCCATAGTTTGAAGAAGCGTTGAAAACAAAAATCTGTTTGAGCCCGAGGGCATATACTTTTAGTTTTCTTGAATGTTATTTTAGGCGAGTTTCTTTTGTTTAGCTTCTTTAGACGTAATGGGTTACGAAATAGGTTCAGGCTAGCGTTTTTTGGTTCTTTTTTTGGCTATGCAAAAAAGAACAAGGAACTAGATTTCGCTTACAGGAAATTATGAAGGACCTTGCTCAGCCCCCTTTTGATTTTGGTGTAAAAAAGAAAGCCAAGCAAGAAGCGATTAAACAAGAGACGCATCGCGCGACAATAGACTGTTTTAGTTTGTAGGAAAATGGTAAGGTGTCTTGCTCAGCCCCCCCTTTTGATTTTTAGGCAAAAAAGAAAGCCAAGCAAAAAGCGATTAAACAAGAAACGCATCGCTCGACAACAGCTTGTTTTGGTTTGTAATAAAATGGTAAGATGTCTCGCTCAGCACCCCTTCTGATTTTGGGGCAAAAAAGAAAGCCAAGCAAGAAGCGATTAAACAAGAGACGCATCGCGCGACAATAGACTGTTTTAGTTTGTAGGAAAATGGTAAGGTGTCTTGCTCAGCACCCCTTTTGATTTTGAGGCAAAAAAGAAAGCCAAGCAAGAATGCTTGGCTTTCACCCCAAATCATAATTGATTATTTAAAGCCAATTACAACAGTCTTAAATATTTTTAGCCCTGAGGCGGATACAAATATAAAATATTTCTACAAAATACTGTATATCAGTAGTTTATTTTCAGATAAAATTATTACTTGTATAACGTGGTTATTGCAAGAATAGTTCAAACATACAGTAATAATCTTATAATTGAAAGGGTCTTTTGGGAGGTGTTTTTCGATTGAGTAGTTCGTCCTTTGTTTTGGTTGTTATATCGATAATTACGTTATTTTTTGAAAGTAAATGTTGATGAGAAAGGAAAGAATTAACAATAAGAACCCTGAAATGTTTGTATCAAAATGGATTCAAAAGTTCAAGTTTTCTATTTTTTTTTCAAAAGAATGCAATACTTATTTTTATGTAGGAATCTTCATAAAGAAGTCGGAGATGATATTTTCATTCTTTCCGTTTTGATACTTCATCATGGTAAATCCTTCATGAATACAAAAAGATCCCGTTTGACCAGCCTTATTTATAGCAATATAAGCGATCTGAAAATCGCGATATCTTTCCCCTTTCTTTACAATCCTAGCGATCGCTTCTTCGCAGGCTTCTTGCGGAGATTTTCCTTGTCGCATCAATTCAACAATTAGGAAACTACCCACCGTTTTGAGTACTTCCTCTCCGAGTCCCGTAGCAACAGCTCCCCCAATTTCATTATCGATAAACAATCCAGAACCGATAATCGGGGAGTCGCCCACACGTCCTTTCATCTTATATCCGAGTCCTGAAGTTGTGCATACTCCAGCTATATCTCCGGCACTATCGATAGCAAGCATGCCGATAGTATCATGGTTTTCAATATTGATAATGGGTGTGTACTCTGAAGTAATCTTCCAAGCTTCCCAACTTTTTTTGGAGGATTCGGTCAATAAATTCTCCTTAGGAAACCCCATCGCATATCCAAATTCTTCGGCTCCTTTTCCTGCAAGAATCACATGCGGTGTATCTTCCATCACCTTTCGAGCGAGTGCAGCTACATGAACGATGTTTTCTACGGCCAAAACAGCACCACAATCTCCTTGTGGGGACATAACGCAAGCGTCTAAGGTTACCGTGCCTTCGCGATCAGGAGTGGCACCTTTTCCAACCGTCGTGTTTTCTAAGTTAGCTTCCTCAACAGCCACTCCTTCTATGATGGCATCTAGTGCTGGTTTGCCTTGTGATAATAAAAGACCGGCTTTGGCATTTGCATCTATAAAATTCCAAGTACAAATTGCCGTTGGATGGGTGGTAGTTTCGCTTGGTAACAAAGCTTTGGGTTTCTCAGTAGTACCTTCTCCACAGCTAAGAAGGGAAGCGCCACTCGCGATGGCAGCTCCGGATAAGGCCGTGCCTTTTAGAAATTTTCTTCGATTCATAATGCTTGTCTAAAATAAATACGCTCGTTTATCTAATTACGATTTCATCCACAAAAATCCAACTACGACCTTCGTAAGGATGTCCTACATGCCATTCCGGAACGGGACCTAAGGTCGTTGCACGTAGTTTTATGTATCGGGCCTTCGTTAGATCCATATCAGTATGTATATTCTTAATGATAATGTTGTCATCGCGATTTCCAGCATCGATCTTTTGAGAGACAACTTCTATAAATGACTCGCCATCCTGTGATATTGAGATTTCTATACGTGTAGGGTAAAATATCCAACTACCTTGGTCCTGTAAAAAACCTACTTCAATTCCTTTTACATCCTGAATTGCTCCTAAGTCTAAGGTCGCTACTAAATCTTGATCTGAATACCCTTGCCAAGTACCTGTTCTGAAATCGGCGGTACCACGTATACCGTCTATGAGCGCATCATTCCCTCCAGCATTGTACGCATTGGCATATTTTGCGCCTAAAACGATGGAACGATTTTCATTTATCTTATAAAATTGAGTTTCTGTCGTCGCACTTTTAACGCCTTTCTTATCGGCATACGTTTGTAAAACGGTGGGTTCAGTAATGGTTATGGGGCCGGTGTATTTTTGAAATGATGTTTCGCTTAGAGCGAAATATATCGTTGTCTTAGGGTCTCCACTTCCCAAAGTAATGGTTGTTTCTTTCTTAAAAGCAATATCCCCTTCTGCGATAAACGGTACGGCCGTAATGAGTTCGTCTTTTATTTCAGTCATAGGACTGTGTACTGGATGCTTGCCCCATCGTGTTGGCGTGTCGGACATTTCAAAAACCAACGATCCACCTGCTATGATGTCGCTGTGATTGAGGTAGGTGTAAGGGTGCGCCTTGCCATTCAATTTCGCGGAAGCGATATACAAATGAGTGTCAGAAAGATCCGTAGCCTCGATAGTAAACGTATTCCCATTTTCTAGGTTGATAGTTGTCTTGTCAAATAAAGGCGTACCAATAATGTATTGATTACTCCCCGGTGTTACAGAATAGAATCCCATTGAGCTCAGCACATACCAAGCGCTCATTTGACCGCAGTCTTCATTTCCTGAAACTCCGTCGGGTGCATTGTGGTATAATTCAGTCAGGATTTGATGCACGCGCTCTTGGGTCTTGTGTGGTTTGTTAATGAAATTATAGAGATAGGCCATGTGATGACTGGGTTCGTTGCCATGTGCATATTGACCTATTAATCCTGTAATATCAGCTTGATCTCTCCCCGAGGTTTCGCTTTCCGATGTAAAAAGTTTATCAAGTTGCGTTTCCAATTTGTCTTTCCCTCCCAATAATTTTGTGAAACCACTAATATCTTGAGGTACATAAAAACTGTATTGCCAGGCATTGGCTTCTGTATAATTGAAATTGACCTCAAAAGGATCAAAAGGAGCAAACCAAGTATTGCGAACACGCCCGCGCATAAATCCAGTTTGAGGATCGAAGATGTTTTTGTAAGACTGTGCCCTTCGTGTAAAGGTCGCGTAGTTTTCTTGGTCACCTCTCTCTTTTGCTACTTGCGCGATTGTCCAGTCGTCAAAAGCGTATTCTAGGGTTTTAGAAACAGATTCGGATTCTTCTTCTACGGGAATAAAACCAAATTTTTTATAGGCGTCTAAACCTAATTTGTCTTGGTTTGCACTATGCAACATCGCGGCAAATGCCTTGTTTGTATCATAATCACGCAAGCCTTTTAAATATGCATCGGCGATGACAGGAACTGCATGATACCCAATCATACAACCTGTGTAATTACCTGAAAGATCCCAAATGGGCAAAATGCCACCTTCATCATACTTTGCTAGAAATGTATTGATAAAGTCATTGGTGCGTTCCTGCTCAATAATGGTATACAGCGGATGTGCTCCACGATAGGTGTCCCATAAAGAAAAGACCGTATAATAGTCAAAATCCTGAGTTTCATGAATTTCTAAATCCATACCTCTGTAGCGACCATCGACGTCTTGATAGAGATTAGGTGCAAGCATGGTATGATACAGTGCCGAATAGAAATTTGTCTTGTAATCTACACTGGAACTTTCAATAACAATTTTTTCTAGTTGGAGTTCCCAAGATGCCTGAGCTTCTTTCTTCACTTCCTCAAAGGTTTTTGTGCCTATCTCGGTTTCGAGATTCCGCTTTGCTCCGGCTTCATCGACTGCCGAAATCCCGATAGAAACATAAATGGGTTCATTGTCTGGATTGTAGAAGTTTAATGATGCTCGCGTGCCATTGGGTTGTTCCCGTTCGATAAAAGCAACTGGCTGACTTAATTTAATATAGTAGAACAGTTTCTGTTCTTTAGCCCATGCCTCGGAAAAGCGATGGCCACTGAGTTCCGTTTTCGAAATAATTTGAATCGCTCCATCCAATAATTTATCACGATGCTCTAAATCCAGGATTATATTTTGAGTGTCTCCATCAGCAAATACATATTTATGCATTCCACTGCGCTTGGATACAGTAAGTTCTACGTCAATATTTGTGCTGTCAAGGTGTACCTTGTAATAACCAGGCTCAGCGACTTCTGAATCGTGTGAAAAATGAGCGCGGTATCCTTCCTTGCCATCGGCGCCATTATTAAACGTAGACTTCGTGGTGGGCATCAATAAAATGTCACCATAATCGGAAACGCCAGTGCCACTTAGATGTGTATGAGAAAAGCCGTAAATATATGCATCACTATAATGATATCCAGAGCAGCCATCCCAGCCTTCTAAGCGTGTATCCGGACTGAGCTGCATCATTCCAAAAGGCATGGAAGCCCCAGGATAGGTGTGTCCATGTCCGCCCGTCCCAATAAATGGATTCACGTACGAACGAAGGGCTTGGTCTTTTTGCGCAGGAGCAGATGGGGCCGTGTTTGAACAACTGATACAAAGGAAAGATATCAATAGTAGACTAAAATAAGTACGCATGATCGTGATTGGATTTATGACTAAGATACATAAAATGTATCCTCGGAAACAAAGGGAAATGAAAGGTTTAGATGCTGGAGGAGTCGGTAGAATTTGTTTATTTTAGAAGGATGATATTAGAAATTTGTGCCAATTCTTTTGAAAGTGCCCAAGCTGCTCAATCTGGAGGAGCGCATCGTATTGAACTTTGTGGCGAACTCGCACTAGGCGGAATTACACCGAGTCATGGTTTGCTGGAAAAGGTAATAGCTGCGTTGTCCATTCCAGTTTTTGTGTTGATTCGTCCGCGAAGTGGGGATTTTTGCTACTCTGATGACGAAATGGATGTGATGTTGAGGGATATCGCTTTCGCGAAAGCGATCGGAGTCCAAGGCATCGTTTCTGGAGTTTTGCATCCAAATCATGAGATTGATCGGGAGCGAACGGGACAATTGGTAAGCGCTTCTAAAGGAATGGCATTTACCTTTCATCGCGCCTTTGATTGGACGCCAGACGCTATAGAGAGTATAGATATTCTTATTGAACTTGGCATTGAGCGAGTGCTTACGTCGGGACAAAAACCTTCTGCTGGTGCTGGTCTTGAAATACTCAATAAACTACGGGTTCATGCTAACGGCCAACTGGGTATTCTTCCCGGGGGGGGTATTCATGCTGGGAATGTAAAGACGTTTAAGGCAGCAGGATTTAAAGAAGTGCACGCTTCGGCGAGTAGCTTTCGAAAGTTGGCGGCATTGCGTATAGATCCTTCGGTTTTGCAAAGTGTTCCGATGCATAATACAAGGACTTTGGACCAACATGAAGTAGGGTTTTCTGATGTTGAAAAAATAAAAGCACTCTTGAAAGCAGTCCAATAAAAAAGGCAACCGTTTCCGATTGCCTTTGTATGTTTTGTGGACTGTGTTTAGTCATTCAATTTCAACACCGCCATAAATGCTTCTTGTGGAATTTCTACATTTCCAACAGCACGCATACGTTTCTTTCCTTTCTTCTGTTTTTCAAGAAGTTTACGCTTTCGCGAAATATCTCCTCCATAACATTTTGCCGTTACATCTTTACGAAGTGCTTTAACCGTTTCACGCGAGATGATTTTGGCGCCAATCGCTGCCTGAATAGGAATATCAAACTGTTGACGTGGGATCAATTGGCGTAGCTTTTCGCACATTTTCTTCCCGATGTCATACGCATTGTCCTGGTGTAATAATGCCGAAAGTGCATCGACTTCTTGACCATTTAGGAGTACATCTACTTTTACAAGTTTAGACGAACGCATACCAATAGGTGAGTAATCAAAAGAAGCATATCCTTTAGATACCGTTTTGAGACGATCATAAAAGTCAAAAACGATCTCGGCAAGTGGCATATCAAAAGTTAATTCAACACGCTCCGGTGTCAAATAGGTTTGATTTGTAATATTTCCCCGTTTCTCAATACACAATGACATTACAGCACCTACAAAGTCTGATTTAGTAATAATTGATGCCTTAATAAACGGCTCTTCTACACGATTCAAAGAAGAAGGATCAGGAAGGTCTGAAGGGTTGTTTACCAAGATAATATCATCTGGGTTTTTGTGCTTGAATGCATGGTACGACACGTTAGGAACGGTCGTAATTACAGTCATGTCAAACTCACGTTCCAAACGCTCTTGGATAATCTCCAAGTGTAACATTCCTAAGAAACCACAGCGGAATCCGAAACCAAGGGCCGCCGAACTTTCTGGTTCAAAAACCAAGGAAGCGTCATTGAGCTGTAGTTTTTCCATAGACGAACGAAGATCTTCATAGTCTTCTGTATCTACGGGGTAGATTCCAGCAAATACCATCGGTTTTACATCTTCAAAACCTGCGACAGCATTTTGCGTTGGATTTTTAGAGTCTGTAATTGTATCTCCTACTTTTACTTCACGAGCATCTTTAATCCCGGTGATAAGGTAGCCTACATCCCCTGTTTTTATTTCTTGTTTCGGAGCTTGTTCTAATTTTAGTGTTCCTACTTCATCAGCGCCATACGATTTACCAGTGGCGACAAATTTAATTTGTTGGTTCTTTTTGATACTTCCGTTCAATACTCTAAAGTAGGTTTCTACCCCTCTAAATGGATTGTAAACGGAATCAAAAATAAGAGCTTGTAACGGTTGATCTGGATCTCCAGTAGGAGCAGGGACACGTTCGATCACAGCTTTCAATATCTCTACGATACCGACACCTGTTTTAGCAGAAGCGGGAATCACATCTTCAGCATCACAGCCTAGAAGCGCTACAATATCATCTGTTACTTCTTCTGGGTTTGCACTTGGAAGGTCAATTTTATTCAAAACTGGAATGATCTCTAAGTCGTTCTCTAAGGCGAGATACAAGTTAGAAATGGTTTGCGCTTGAATACTTTGAGCAGCATCTACGATGAGTAAAGCGCCTTCACAAGCAGCGATACTTCGAGATACTTCGTAAGAAAAATCGACGTGTCCTGGAGTATCGATAAGATTGAGAATGTATTCTTCTCCCTTATACGTGTACTCCATCTGGATAGCGTGTGATTTGATGGTAATTCCACGTTCTCTTTCCAGATCCATACTGTCCAGTAGCTGCGCCTGTTGTTCGCGCTTGGTCACTGTACCGGTTTCGTCTAAGAGACGATCAGCCAAGGTGCTTTTTCCGTGGTCAATATGGGCAATTATGCAAAAGTTGCGAATGTTCTTCATAGTCGAGGCAAATAGGCTGCAAATATAGGGGTTATCAGAGTCTTTATATCTGCGATGAAAAAAGAAAATCTGCAATTCGTCGAAAAAGTGTGCGTAAACCTATTTTAAGTTTTGGCTTTGGCCTATTTTTACGTGAACAGATCATGAAAAGCACCGGACCCCTAATTCTCTTATTTTGGCTACTCAGCCTTCCCTTGATCGCGCAAGATTTTTTCCTTTCGGGAAAAGTACTGGACGTTCAAAATCAACCGATTCCTTTTGCGAATATATTGCTGCTCAATCCCGATAAGACAATAAGTCAAGGGGCGGTCAGTCAAGAGGATGGATCATTTTTGATCGAAGGTCTTGATGGTGCAGCCTATCAGTTGAAAGTGGCATTTGTTGGATATGAAGACTATGTGTCCGATATGTTTTCTCTTTCAGGCAATGAGGAATTTCTAGATATCGTATTGAATGAAGTAACGGAAAGTCTTGAAGAAGTAGTTCTTTTAGGAAAGAAGCCAACAATCATCCGATTAGCAGATAGGCTTGTGTTTACTGTTGAGAACTCCATAGTTTCCAATGGGAATACTTGGGAGATATTACAGCGCACACCGGGGGTCATTAATAGTCAGGATAATCTTCTTATTCGAGGACAAAACGCAACGGTTTTTCTGAATGATCGTAAAATCCAACTTAGCCCAGACGAACTAAAAACCCTTCTGAAAAACTTGGGTGGGGATACTGTTAAGTCGATAGAGGTAATTGCCAATCCACCAGCGCAATATGATGCAGAGGATGGTCCAGTTTTGAATATTATCACAAAGAAAAGTATTACGTCAGGTTATAAGGGAACGGTAACGGTGGCAAATACCTATGCGGTATTTCCAAAATATACCTTTGGAACCAGCCATTACTTTAAGAGTGAAAAGTTGAACCTATTTGCCAATTATAGTTTTAATAAACGGAAAGATTTCAAAGAGGTAGACAGCTATATTAACTTCAAAGAAAATGGAATGCGTACGGCACGTTGGGATATCGATTTTGATCGAATCACCCGCTCTGACGGGCATAATGCCAATGTGATTCTAGATTATGATATCAATAAAAAGAATACAATAAGTTTCTCTGCGCTTGGCTTTTTGTCACCTGATATGACGTTTCGAAACAAAACGTTTACAGATGTTCAAGGCGTCGGAGATGCAGATAGTTTTAATATTGATACGAATAGCCAACTGAATACTGATGAGGTGAATCTTGCGTTGGATTTGAAATACGACCTAGCGTTAAAAGAAGGGAGTCTAAGTACGAATGTTCATTATACACACTTCGATCGAGATCGAACACAATTTTTAGATTCTGATTACTTTACAGATCAGGATTTGGTTTTTCAAAATGTGGATTTTTCAACGGCAGCTGAACAGGAGATAGATATTTATACCGTGCAACTTGATTATGAAACGAAACTTGGAGCTGTAGATGTTGAGGCTGGAGCCAAAATCAGTACGATCTCTTCTCGTTCTAAAATTGACTTTTTTGATGTGAACAACGATGTTCAAACATTCAACTCGGGGCTATCAGATAATTTCATCTACGATGAAAATGTATATGCAGCCTATCTTAGTGTAGGGAGAGAATGGGATACTTGGAGCGTTAAAGCAGGGGTAAGAGCAGAACAAACGGAATCTGTAGGAACTTCCATCGTGTTAGACGCTGTGCAAGATCTAAATTATTTAGAATGGTTTCCTACGGGATATTTGCAGTACGCTCCCAATGACAATAATTCGTTTGCAATGGACTATGGTCGCCGACTTACACGACCGCGGTATCAGGATTTAAATCCATTTTCTTATTTTATTACTGAAAATAACGTCTCTCAAGGGAACCCGAATTTGTTGCCAGCATTTGCGAATAAATTCAATCTGAACTATACCTACAAAGGAAGTTATTCCTTTGATTTATACTATACGGATAATGGAGAAAACATAGTCACCTTGCCCTTTCAGGATAATAGTAATTTTGTTTTTCGTACCAATCGGCAAAATGCGTTGGAAAGCGTTTCCTATGGCTTTGATATTACCCACGGCCGAACCATTGTAAAAGGCTGGTACAGTTTTTTGTATACTTCTTTATTTCACGAAGAGGAGACTTTTCTTGCGATAGAAAGCGATAATGCTGTCGTGACTAATGAGGTGGATGGTGTCTATGTATCCCTGACAAATTATTTAACTTTAAATAAAGCGAAGACGTTCACCGGAGAACTCTCTGTGGCCTACTTTTCGCAATTTTTATCGGGTTCTTATAAGCAGGAAGCAAACACAAATCTAACAGCAGGATTGAGATACAGTTTCTGGAAGAAAAGAGCCAGCTTACAAGTTACGGTTAGCGATATATTGGGCGAAGCAAATGCACAATTATCCTCTAGATATCTCAATCAAGATAATGGATATTTTGCGGTGCCAGAAACGCAAAATGTACGTATTGGTTTTACGTATAATTTTGGCAACTTCGACTTGAAAGACAATAATCGGAGTATCGATAAAACAGAGCGCGACCGTCTTAAAGACGAGTAGATCGTTATCTGCATTTTAGACTTTTCTTGCCTATGCGTATTGATTATAGTTCTCGCATATTTGGACTCGACCTTCTTAGAGCCATTGCTATTTTGGGAGTTCTGGGGTCACATGCCTTGTGGGTTTTTCCGGATGCCAGTGGCCTTATTGCTTATGTTCTGAAATTTGGCGGGATAATGGGCGTCGAAATATTCTTTGTGCTTAGTGGTTTTCTCATCGGGCGCATTCTATTTCGTCTTTTTATGCAGGATGATTTTGAGATGAAACACTTCTCCTATTTCCTTGTTCGTCGTTGGTTCAGGACACTCCCTAATTATTACGTCATCCTTATTCTTAATATGGTCTTGGTGATGGCTATAGGGCGAGAACTTCCTGACACCTTGCCGCTATATTTTGGATTTTTACAGAACTTTAAGGACGGGATGGATGTTTTTTTTACCGAGTCATGGAGTTTGCCTATTGAAGAATTTGCTTATATTCTAGGCCCTTTGATCTTGCTTTTGAGTGCCTTTGTTTTTAGGAAGAAAGCCGTAAAGGAAGCAAATGGGGATCTACACGGAAGCAAAGGAAAGGCGCGATCCCGACTTTTTCTTGGGGTAACTGTTATGATTTTGGTTGTTTTTCTCTTGAATAAGGTATGCTATGTGAATCGGCTTACAGATACGAGTTTGGACTATTGGAATATACACCTCAAAGCGGTCGTGTGGTATCGGATAGATGCTATTTATTATGGGGTATTGGCGGCGTATATATCTATGGCTTATAAGGAGCAATGGATTCGAAATGCCCAATTAATAGGCTTTTTGGGTGGAGTTTTTTTTCTACTTCTTCAGGGATTAATGAGTGTATATCAACTTACATCGGATAGAAGTCCTTGGCTGTGGAATGTATTCTATTTGCCAATCATGTCTATTATCTATGCAATGTTCTTGCCGGTGCTGTCCCAATGGAAGGAGAAGCCAAGATTCTTAGGAAAGACGATTACAGGGGTTAGTTTGATCTCCTATGCCGTTTATCTATTGCATTATGGAATACTCTTACAGACCATGCGATGGCTATGGCCTATCGAAACGATGAGCGGTTTAATGCGTGTGGCTTATATCTTAGTGTACCTCATCTTTGTATTTGGAGTGTCGTATATATGGTATCGTCTTTTTGAAAAGCCGATGATGGATCTACGAGATAAACCCCGTATAAAGGATTGGTTTTCTTAAAATACCTAGAAAGGAATCTTGCTATTGTCAATGAGCGCTATTAGTCTACCCATTCAGCAATAAAGAGATTGGTGTCTCTCCCTCCTCCATTATTTCGATTGGAAGAGAAGGCTAGTTTTTTGCCGTCGTTTGAAAAAACTGGAAACGCATCAAAAGTCTCTCCGTGCGTCACCCGTTCCAAATTCTTTCCATCTATATCAATCATATATAGATTGAAAGGAAAACCACGTTCGGCCTCAAAATTAGACGAGAATAAAACTTTCTTTCCGGAAGGATGAAAGAAAGGACTCCAATTAGCATTACCCAATCGCGTAAGCTGTTTCATGTTTGAGCCATCTGCATCACAGATAAAAAGCTCCATTTCAGTAGGCTCTACGAGTCCGTCTGCTAATAGTCCTTTGTATTTTGCAATTTCTTCATCGGTTTTTGGTCGAGAAGATCGAAAGATGAGCTTCGTCCCATCTGGTGAGAAAAATGCGCCACCATCATATCCTAATTCGTCTGTAATTTGCTTGACATCTGTACCATCAATATTCATGGTATATAATTCTAAATCTCCACTTCGTGTGGAGGTGAATACAATTTTATCACCCATTGGAGAGACCGTTGCCTCTGCATCATAGCCAGGTTCGTTGGTCAATTGATTGATAATGTTACCTTCAAGATCTGATACGAAAATATCGAAGGAGTCATACACGGGCCAGACGTAGTTTCCGTTTTTGCGAAGTGGAACCTCTGGGCAATTTTTATCTACTAAATGAGTAGATCCATAGACATAAGATTTATTATCTGGAAGGAAGTATGCACAGGTAGTGCGTCCCATTCCTGTACTGATCATAGGAGGTTGTTTATCTTCAAAAGTTTCGCCAACATTCATCAAAAACATTTGATCGCAATTCACGCCCCATTCTTTGGAATTGGATTGAAAAACCAATTGTTTGTCATCAAAACTCCAATAGGCCTCGGCGTTATCGCCACCAAAAGTTACTTGTTGAATATTTTTAAAATGGACCTCTTCAGGGTAGATTAATGTGTCATTAGTGACACCCATTCCAATGCGATTCTCTTCTGCGTTTTTAGGAGCTTCTTTGCAAGCAATCATGGTAATTGCCAATGTGAGAGCGTAAAAATATTTCATACGGTAATAAATGATTAATTTTGCTCAAAAATACAGCTATTTTTATGAAAAAGTTTGCACTTGGTTTTTTGATTCTTGGAATTGTTTCTTGCACTAATTCGAAGCCTAAAGTGATAAGTATGCAAGAGGATGTGGCATATTTAGCTTCTGACGCTCTTAATGGTAGAGAAACGGGGACTGAAGGAGAGCAAATGGCAGCCAACTATATTCAAGAGCGATTTGAAGGATGGGGATTGGCAGCAATGGGAACTGATGGAGGCTATTTTCAGACCTTTAGTTTTGCTCCAAAAAAAGAACCGCATGGAGAAGTTAGCTTTCGCGAAAGCGCAACGGACTCTCTTATTACAGGTACGAATGTTATAGGATTTTGGGATAATAAAGCAGCAACAACGGTTGTGATTGGTGCGCACTACGATCATCTTGGAATGGGAGGCGAAGGTTCCTTGTACAAAGAAGGGGCAGCTATACATAATGGTGCAGATGATAATGCAAGTGGGGTCGCTATTATGCTTCAATTGGCTTTAAAACTTCAGGCTCCAGAATATTCAGGAAATAACTACCTCTTTATTGCTTTTTCAGGCGAAGAGATGGGGTTATTAGGGTCTAATTATTTCACAAAAAATCCAACGATCGATATAGAGACTATGAATTATATGATCAATATGGATATGGTGGGCCGGTTGAATGCAGACAAGGCGATAGCGGTACACGGATTGGGGACATCTCCTATTTGGGGACAAACCGTTTTTGCAGCGAATACCGATTTCGAAATAGCAGAACATGAAAGTGGTGTTGGACCTTCAGATCATACTTCTTTTTATCTCAATGATATTCCGGTATTACATCTATTTACAGGGCAGCATGAAGATTATCATAAACCCGGTGATGATGCTGACAAGTTGAACTATACAGGAATGCAGATGATTGAAACGTATATTTTGGACATTATTAAAGAAGTGGATAATAATGGTAAACTAAAATTTACCAAAACTAAAGATGAAAGTTCAGCGGTGCCTAGTTTCAAAGTGGGGCTCGGTGTGGTTCCTGATTATTTGTATTCTGGCGAAGGAATGCGTATTGACGGTATTAGTGAAGGGAAGGCTGCTCAAAACGCTAACTTGCAAAAGGGCGATGTTGTGATTAAAATGGGAGATAGTACCGTAACGGATATGATGAGTTATATGCGCGTGCTTTCGACCTTTGATCAAGGAGATAAGACAACAGTTGTTGTGCTAAGAGAAGGTGCTGAGTTGTTGAAAGAAATTCAGTTTGTGAAGGATTAATGTTAGTTTGAACAATCCCCATTTAAGATATCGTCTAGTGTTGGATTGTAGGCGTTATTCTCAGTATTGAAGTATAGTACTGGATTGTTTGTGAGCCAGTTCGAAAGACTACAGATATTTGAGAGATTTATATTGCCCTCCAATATTAGTCTAATTGATTCTCCATTCGGGGAGTTTGAAAGGTTTTCAAATCCACCTATTTCTGAAAGAATTGGACAAGACTTAATGTGAAGCTCCTTTAAAGTTGTCAAATTTTGAAAACTAAATTCCAATGAGCTAATGGTAAGATCATTCAAAATGATGTAATCAACTTGGTTCAACATTGTAAAAGGTCCTAATAAAGTGTAGTTATCATTTATGCCTTGGTCTAGAAGGAAATATTCTACCTGTGTTAAGTTGGATATGAAATCTAAGTTATTGAGATTATTCCCTCCGATACTAATAGTTGTTTTTTCCCCTCCTTCATAATTCGTAAATGCAGTGATTGAATGTAAACTTTCATTTCCTGTAATTTGTAATAAATGTTGAGTGCTAGATGAAGTTAAATTTTCAAACCCATCAATTGATTCCAGTTTTGCGTTATCTTCAATAGCAAGCCATTTACATTCAATCAAATTATGAAATCCATCAATCTGTTCAAGATTAGGAAGTCGATTAATTACTACTTGGTTTACATTTGTATAGTTAGCAAAATTGGGTAATTCTCTGATCAAAGGAAGATCAGAGAATGTGATTCCCAAATTTTGACCTGTTGAGATTGGGTAATTATTTAAATCTGCTAGGTTATCCAGACGTTTAAGACTGATATATCCCCCAATAAAGGTTAAGTTTTCAAGCCCATCAAGTTGTTCAAGTTCACTTAAATTATTCAAGGAAAAACCTTGGCCGATATATTTCAAAGTGCTTAATGGCACTAAAGAAGTTACTGGATCTAGTCCATTACCTCGCTCAATATTCAATTCGCCTTCAATTCGTGTATATCCCTCAGCTCCAAGGGCGTCGACATCAGTTTGAGAATATAGATATTTACTGCCCCTGAAAATATTTTCGGTGTCCTCAGATGATTGATCATCTGATTCATCTGTTGATTCATCCGGTGATTCCATACTTCCATTTTGTGTCATTTCTTGAGTCTCTTCCTGAGATTCTGATGAGCATGCGAATAGAACTACAGCCAAGGTAAAGTAGTATAGGAATTGTTTTATTGACATAAAATTATTTTCAGTATGTGGATACATTCAAAAATAGTAATTTTGCATGGATATGGCTAAAATTGGAGATATAGATGTTGGAGATTTTCCATTGTTGCTTGCCCCTATGGAGGATGTGAGTGATCCACCGTTTCGTGCATTGTGTAAAGAACAAGGCGCCGATGTGGTGTATACGG